>JBCCLJ010000035.1:0-42232 GCA_039026915.1 Acidobacteriota bacterium | reverse complement strand
GCCCTGCGGTCGCGCTTGGCGGTGCTCGGCTGGTGCCTACCAGCCTGCGCTCCACCCATGTTGATACTCCGGCGGCTCCGCCGCCTCCGCGCATGCGCCCTGCGGGCGCGCTTGGCCGGGCTCGGCTGGTGCCTACCAGCTTGCGCTACACAGGTGCTGACACTCCGGCGGCGGCGCTGTCAAAGATCCCATGGCGTCGTCGCTTTCGACAGCTGCGACACGGACTTGCGGAAGATTGCCGCGTCGAGCAGATCGACTCAGCTACGCGAGTCGATCTGCTGCTCCTCGCAATGACGCGGGGAGGCAAGGCCACGGCACTAGGGGCGAGCCGCCTTACACCTCCGCGAAGCAACTCTCCGGTCAAGCGACGCGAGCGAAGCGAGCTTGGACGAGGCGAACGACGTCTACGCTCTTAGGAGACAGGTCGTCGTTCGCCGGTGGGGCGAATGAAGGCTCCTGTTTTGGAGAGTTGACTTCATTCGCCTTCGCGAAGTCCCCGGCCAGCGAACGAAGTCGTTCTGTAGAGCTGAAGGGTCTTCGTTCGCGTCGGAGGCGAATGGAGGCGATAGGACTGGCCAGTCGACTTCATTCGCCTTGGGGAACGGAGCATCCAACAGGCTAGTTCTCCGTGGTAACCACCACGGAAAGAACTAGCTACGTGAACAGGCTCTGCATCTTCATGGCGAGGCTCATGTCACCGCTGACCTTGAGCTTTCCCGTCATGAAGGCCGACATGCCGTCGAGATTGCCGCCGATCATGTCGACGAAATCGCCCGCGGCCATGGTCACCGTCATGGTCGGGGCGTCGTGACCGCCCTCGTTGACAGTGGCAGCGCCGTCCTTGATGGCGCAGTGGTAGGTGCACGCGTCGTCGCCGGTCAGGTCGTACTGGATCACGGCGTCCATGCCGGCAGCTGTCTGTGCGTTCAATCGGCCGGGCATCTCGGTGAAGATCGTGTTCAGGGCGTCAGAGGTCTCGCTCATCGGTATCTCCCGCGCCGGAGGCGCAATGCAGTCTTACTGTCGCGCCCGAGGGCGCTGGGATCGAGGTTGGAGTATAGCGACGGGTGCCCGACTCAGCCGTCGAGATTGCGCAGAGGAACCGGCGCGAGCCTCTCGGCGGTCTCGAAGCCGAAGACGCGGGAGTAGAAGTAGAGCTCGGCTTCGAGTCCGCGCACGATGTTGTCGGCCTGTCGGAACCCGTGGCCTTCCCCTTCGAAGAGCACGTAGGCGACGGGAAGTCCCTTGGCTTCGAGCGCATCGACCATCGCCTCTGCCTGGTTGGGAGGTACGATCTTGTCTTCGGTTCCCTGAAAGAAGATCGCGGGACAGGAGAGTCGATCGACGAAGTGGATCGGCGAACGCGAGCGGTAGAGCTCCTGCTGCTCGGGATACGGTCCGACGATGCTGTCGAGGTAGCGCGATTCGAACTTGTGGGTGTCGCGCGCAAGCGTCTCGAGATCGCCGACGCCGTAGTGGCTGGCACCGGCCTTGAAGGCGTCGCCAAAGGTCAGGGCGCAGAGGGTGGTGAAGCCGCCCGCGCTGCCGCCGCGGATGGCGAGGCGACCGGCGTCGACGAGGCCCTCGCTCGCCAGATGACGAGCCGCTGCCTCGCAGTCGGCAACGTCGTAGATCCCCCACTGGCCGCGCAGCTTGTCGCGGTACTCCCGTCCGTATCCGGTGCTGCCGCGGTAGTTGACGTCGATGACCGCGATCCCTCGAGAGGTCCAGTACTGCGTCGCCGGATCGTAGGCGTTGTTCGTGGCGGCTGTCGGCCCGCCGTGACTCTTGACGAGCGCCACCGGCCTTTCGCCGACCGGCAGCTCGGCCGCGCCCGTCGGCGGATAGAAGAAAGCGTGCGCTCGATCGCCTTCGGAGGTGTCGAAAGAGAAGGGCTCACCGACGGCGACCTCCATCTCTTCCGCCGCGCCCTCCTGTAGCGCTTCGAGACGGCCGGTCGCCACGTCGAGCTCGAAGACCGCGGTCGGCCGGGTGGGAGTGGCTCCGAGGAAGACGGCACGGTCGCCGTCGGCGTGCACCGAGTCGATCCAAGTCAGCCCCGAGTCGATCCTGCGCAGCGTGCCGCCTTCGACGAGGCCGAGGCTCCAGAGTCCGTCCTCCTGGAAGGCGCTGATCACGACGTCGCCGGCGAGCGGAGCGAAGGTCGACATGCGGAAGACCCAGTGCGGCAGACCGCAGTCGGCGCGTTGAGGACAGACCGGCTCGACGTTCTCGCCGGTCAGGCGTTCGACGTTCCAGAAGCCGCTGCGATCGGACGACCAGTAGAGAGTTCCGTCGGGCGACCAGGTGGGCTGGAAGATCGCCTCGCTGGGTCCGCCGGCGACCTTGCGGGGAGTGCCGACCGCGCCGGAAGACTCCAGGGAAGCGATCCAGAGCTCCGTGCCGTCCCAGGGCATCCGCGGATGCTCCCAGGTGAGGAAGGCGAGCTTCGAACCGTCGGCACTGAGGCGCGGTGAAGAGAAGAAGTCGTGACCACGGACGACCGGCTCCAGCGCTCCGGTCGCCAGGTCGACCGTGACGATCTGCGCCTCGGGTTCTCGGTCGTCGCGATGGGCTTCGGCAATGCAGAAGAGCCGCTCTCGCGCCGCGTCGATTTCCAGGTCGGCCAGGGCGACGCCCTCGGCGTGAGCGACACGGCGCGTTCCTTCGCGGCTGCTCGCGTGCAGCGACTGATCTGCGAAGTCGACCCAGTAGACCGTCTCCCGCGAGCTCGTGTAGGAGCCGCCGCCGTACTCGTGCACGCGCGAGCGCACATTGGCGCTGGCAGGCACGCGGTCGCTCAGCGCTCCGTCGGCGGTCCGCTCGACGACAACGGAACGTCCGCCTTCGTCGGGACGGCGTTCGACCCAGAAGGTCGATGCGCCGTCGCGGCGCGCCTCCCCCAGACGGACTCCTGCGCGAGCGACTCGTTGGGCCGAAAGTTCGGACGGCCAGCTTCCAGACGAAAGGGTGTTCATGGGCGTCTCCTGTTCGGCCAGAGGTTAGGCGGCGCGCCACCCGCGGTCAACGGTGGGGTGGCGCGCCTCTTGCTTTTTCCTGCGGGGATATCTCGTTTCGATTCAATTGTTTCGGATCGATCCGAGGAGTTTGTCTTTTGCAAGGTACAGTGGTTTTGAGTGTCCGAAGTTGTCTCACTTCGGCACAGTTCGAGGGTGTGCCCATGTCGCTTCGACTCCTGACGGTGATTCGACTCGTGACGGTGACTCAGAGTGTCGCTCTCGCTCTGGTCTGTTGGCTCCTGGGGGGCTCATCGCCTCTCGCGGCGCAGAACCCCGTCGTCGGAGCGGATCCGGCTCCGGCCAGCTCGTTCGTCGGTGAGCAGGTCTGCTTCGGCGTGCCGCTGACTCACTTCGGCACGCCTCCGGGATTCGGTCCCTACCTTCAGCTCGTCCTCGAGCCCGGGCTCGCCTTCGACAGCGCGACGCTCTTCGGGGTCTCTGCGGACCTCGTCGCTCCAACGCCGACGATCGTTCCGGGAAGCGGCAGCGTCACCGACCCGATCTCCGGCACCGCGATCACGGCTCCTGCCGGCTACACCGTGGTCGTCGCTCGGCTGCCGGTCGGCTCGGTCGTCGATGGCGGCCCGACCCTGCTCCCCGAGATCTGCCTGACGGTCGATTCGGGAGTCGACCCCTACGATCCGCTCGACTTCAGTGTCATTCCTGCCTACGAGTTCGGCAACTCGGCGACCGGCACTCCGATCGTCTATCCGGCGAACCGCGTCGACGATCCGATCACGCCGACGATCGCTCGGCTGACGAAGACGAACCGCGCCGCCGAGTTCGAGCGCGCCCCCGGTCCCACGTGGCCGTACGAGTACGAGATCGCCATCGACATCGCGGACGGCGTCACGCTGAGCACTCTCGACATCCTCGACTCTCCGCTCCCCGCCGGCCTTACGGTGATCAGCGGACCGACCGTCGTCGGCGGCACGGGGTGCATCGTGAACGGCACGGTCGACATCGACTGCACCTCGGCGACCGGCGGTCCCGGCACCGGCGACGTGGTCGTCACCTACGAAGTCGTCATCTCCGACATCCTCGACGAGGACGCCTGCGACGTCGATCCGCTGCTGAACACTGCTTCGTTCGATGCCACGTTCACCAGGCCCTCTGACGGCGCGGTCATTGCCATCAGTGCGGAAGAGGGAGGACGCCCCGACGATTCGACGACGACGAGCGTCGAGCACGTCGTCGTGCAGAAGGGCGTCGTCCAGGGAACAGCGCTACCGGGAGAGACGCTCGACTACTCCGTGAACATCGAAGTGACCGACTTCGACGACGTCGCGGCGCTTGTCTACACCGACATCCTCCCTGACGGCACGGGCAACTTCGTGCATGGCAGCCTGCTGATCGGCGGCGCGTCCGTCGCGATCGTGCCCGCCACGTCCGCAGGGCCTGGACCAGGTCAGACGACGGTCACCTACGACATCGGCGCCGCAGCGACCGCAGCGGCCGTCACGATCTCGGCAGGCACGACGCTCTCCATCGCTTACGTGGCCGACGTTCTTCAGGCCTATCCGGGCGCTGGAGGCTCGGTCCTCGCGCGCGATGCGCTGACCAACGGCGGCACGATCACCTTCGATCTGGACGCCGGCACCGCCGCGGCCTGCACGAACTCGACCGCAGCGACGACGACGATCCAGGACGTCACGATCGACAAGTCGATCTCTGCGAGCACGCCCGGCCCGTACCAGTCGGGCGATCTCGTCACTTACGTCATCGGCATGGACATCCCTTCGGGCGACGTCGACGGCATCGAGCTGACCGACTTCTTCCCGCTGCCGGTCTTCGACGCCGACGATGCGGCCTTCGGCGTGACCGCGACCTTCGGCACGACTCCGGGCATTCGCTTCGGCCCCGGAGACGACGTTGGCGTGACGCCGGGGATCGCTGTTGACGGACCGACGAACTCCGTGCTCCTGACGGTCGGCGACGTATCGCGCACGACGCCCGGGCGCATCGAGTACGAGATCGACATTCTCGTCAACGACGTTCCCTTTGCTGACGGCCTCCTCCTGCAGAACCTCTACGAGGCCAAGACCGACAACACGGGCGACGACGGCCTGCGCGATGTTCAGCCGACGCCGATCACTCTCGAAGCTCCGACTCTGACCCTGACCAAAGGCATTCTGTCGACGGACGGCGACGGCAACGTCAATCCCGGTCCGGGGAGCCAGCCGGTCGACGGCGATCTCACCAACGCCGACGCCGGAGATCAGGTCACTTTCCGCATCACCGTCGAGAACACCGGCGCCGCCGAGGCCTACAACGTCGCGATCAGCGATCCCGCGATCCCCGGATTTCTCGCGGGCTGTGCGTTGGATTCGGTCAGCGTCGACGGTACGACGCTGACAGCCGGCGTCGACTACACGGGCGATCTCTTCTCGTCCGCGCTCGAGCTCTCGGACGACTTGCTCGGCGTCGGCATGGGCTCGCTGGCCGCCAACGACCAGAGCCCGGCAGGGGGCGGTGCCCCGTACTCGGACGACGCCGCACTGATCGAGTACACCTGCACGATCGCTGCGGCGGCGGAGCCGCGTCAGGCGGAGACGAACACCGCATCGGCGAGTTGGACCTCCGGCCCGCTCGGTACGACCTACGCACCGGTCACGGACGATGCAGAGGTCTCGATCACGCGCCCCGGGATCAGCAAAGAGCTGCTCTCGATCACGCCCAATCAGACCGGTGCCGGCACGACGGCGCACATCGGAGAGGTACTGCGCTACCGGGTGATTCTCGACATCCCCGAAGGGACGATGACCGGTGCCCGTTTCGAGGACGTTCTCGATCAGGGCTTGGCCTTCGTCGGCGTCGTTTCGGTGACTCCGTCCTCCGCCGCTCTGCTGGTAGACGGCGGCGCCTGCTGTCCGACCGGGACGGTCGGCGACCAGGGCGGCGGCGTCGTCAACGAAGGTCGTCGACTCGACATTCCCCTGGGAACGTTGACGAACACCGATACCGACGACGCGGTCGCCGAGACGATCACCATCGTCTACGACGCCGTGCTGCTCAACTGGTCGAACAACGATCGCGGTGACAACCGCAATAACCGGGCGCGGATCTACCACGCCAACCCGAACGGCGGCGGCGAGGTCTTCGAGCAGCGGCGTGCGCCCAACGTGAACATCGTCGAGCCCGAGATCAGTCTGGGCAAGGACATCTCGCCGGCGCTCGGTATGGCGGGCACGACGCACACCGTCACTCTGACGGTGGCCAACGCGGCCCCGAGCAACGCCACGGCCTACGACGTCGAGCTCGTCGACGATCTCAACGGTGTCCTGCCGACTCCGCTTCTGAACTTCGCCGGCTCGCTGACGACCGGGACCTGCCCGAACGCGCCGACGTCGCTCGCCGAGAGCGGCGGCGTGATCACCGCGACCTGGGATGTGCTGCCGCTCGGCGGCAGCTGCGAAGTCACCTTCGAGGTCACGCTCGATGGTTCCGTGAACCCCGGCGTCACCTACGACAACCTGGCGAGCGTCGTCTGGGAAAGCCTCGAAGCCGATCCCGTCGGCGCGCAGACCGCCAACAATCCGCTCTCGACGGAGCGCACCGGCGATCCGGCCGAGAATCCCTCGGACCCGGGTGCCAACGATCAACGGGCGACAGCCTCGGACGACGTCAAGGTTCAGGACGTGTCGATCTCCAAGACGTTCCTGAGCTCGACCGAGAGCACGACCGATGCGAACCAGGGCGACGGCTCGCTCAACGATCTGACGGTGGGGGAGGTGGTCACCTTCCGTCTCACCGTCGTGGTCCCCACCGGCACGATCCCTTCGCCCGGCCTGATCGTCACCGACTCACTGCCCTTCACTCCCGGCACGCTCGAGGCGATTGCGGGGACCGCGACGACAGTGCCTGCGGGAGCCGGCATCACGGTGCCGACGAGCACCGTAGCGCTGCAGGACATCGCGCCGACCGACGGTACGAACGATACGGTCCGCTTCGAGTTCGGCGAGGTCGTCAACAGCTCGGGAAGTGACATCGTCTTCGAGCTCGACGTCGAGGCGGTGGTCCTCGAGCTCCCTCAGAATGCTGGAATCACGCAGGTCACCAACAGTGCCTTGGTGCAGTTCGGTCCGGGACTCGACGGCAGCGACACGCTCGACGTCGAGATCGTCGAACCGCAGCTCCGCATGACCAAGACCGGCGACGTGACGGTCGCTGATGGCGGTGACGTCGTGACCTTCCAGCTCCTCGTCGAGCACCTCCCCAGCTCGAGTGCCGACGCCTTCGACGTCGCGATCAGCGATCCTCTGATCGTGGGCGAGCTGAGTCCCGTGGGCTCGCCGAGCGTCGTCGGTGGATCGTGTACCGATCTTCCGGATACCGGCCCGAGCTTCGCCGGAGCGACCGTCGTCGCGACGTTCGACAACTTTCCGCTGGGCGCCAGCTGCCTGATCGAGTACCAGGCCAGCCTCGACGCCGCGCTCTCTCCCGGCGAGGGGATCACGAACACGGCGGATCTCGCCTGGTTCTCCCTCGATGCGGGCAACGATCCGGAGGGCGAGCGCCGCAGCTATGTCGACGAATCTTCCTGGAACATCTCGGTCAGCGAGCCCGGCGTCGTCAAGACGATCGTCAGCTCGACGGTGGCCGAGACCGAAGTCCCGGGGGAGAACGGGGCCTCCGAGGACCTCACGATCGGCGAGGAGGTCACCTTCCAGATGACCGTGACCTTACCGGATGCCTTCCTGCAGAACGCCGCGTTTGCCGACGATCTCCCGGGTGTCGGTGTACAGCTCGACTATGTGAGCAGCCAGATCGTCAGCATCGGCGCCGACCTCTCGTTGAGCAGCGGTCTAACCGTGGGCTCGGCGGCGACCGTGCCCGGCGATCCGAGCACCTGGGAGCTGGGGAACGTGACGAACACCCCGGACACCGTCTCGACGGTGCCGGAAGACAACGAAATCGTCTTCGAGGTCGTCGCTCTCGTCTCCGACGATGCGGCCAACCAGGGTGCTCCCGGGATCGACGTCGCGGAGCTCAACGTCGGCACCCTGACGGCCGACAACCTCGCCGACCCGATCTCGGGCTCCGTCCCGATCGACATCGTCGAGCCCGTGCTGACGATCGACAAGACGCCCGTTGGCGGCGATCCATTGATCGTTGCGGCGGGCGACACGGTGACCTTCGAGCTGACGGTGACCCATGCCCCGGACTCGACTGCGGATGCCTTCGACCTGGTGATCGAGGACTCTCTGACGGCGCAGACGACGCTCGTTTCTCTGCTGGCTTCGACGACGTGTCCGGGCGCTGCCGTCGGCGGCGGACCCGCAGGCCCGATTACATTCACCGTACCGGCCCTGCCGCTGAGCTTGATGTCGTGCACGATCGCCTACGACGTTCTGGTCAGCGCCGCGGCGCCGGCCGGCAGTTTCGTCAACGTCGCCGACCTGACCTACGAGTCGCTCGATGGCGGGGGCGGTCGCCAGCGCACGACGAGCGATGACGGCACACTGATCCGGCCCGATGGGGACTTCGATCTTCTCAAGCAGATCACCAGTACGAACAATCCAGACACGCCGGGAACCGAGGTGGCGATCGGCGAGCTGATCACGTACACGCTGACGGCGACGATCCCCGAGGGGACAAGCGGCGACGTGGAGATCGTCGATACGGTCGACTCGACCCTCCTTCGCGTGGTTTCCGGGCGCGTCGTCTCGCTGGGTAACAACATCACGACCGCGCTGCCCGGGACGCCGACGATCAGCGGCGCGGCGAACGACACGATCACCTTCGATTTCGACGTCGTCACCAACGTGGCCGATCTGACGAATGACACCGACGATCAGATCCTCGTCGAGGTGACCGCCGTCGTCACCGACGTTGCGGCAAACGAAGCCGGAGACTTCCCGGCGAACACGGCGCAGATCACGGAAGACGGTGGCGTCGAAGCGACTTCGGTCGTGGATGTCGAGATCGTCGAGCCTGAGCTCGAGCTTGGCAAGGACATGGAGCTCATCAACGGCCGCATCGAGATCATCTTCGATGTCGAGAACACGGGCTCGGCGCCGATCTATGACGTTCAGATCACCGACGTCCTCGACGACACCTGGTTCGTCCAGGGCTCCGTGCTGCCCGTTTCCCTGCCTCCCGGGTGGTCGGTTTCGGAGACGACGGCGACTCCGTCGGCCAGCGAGACGACGGTGACGATCGGTCTCAGTTCACCTCCGGTCGCGGCTCCGACCCCCGATCAGGTGATTGCGATCGATGAAACGGTCTTCTTCGTGATCAGCGTCGAGCTGGCGCCCGGCCTGACCGCAGCTGACCTGCCAGTGGTGAACGATGACGCACGAGTCGAGGGCACCTCGATGCCGGGTCCAAATCCGGACGAGCGCGTCGGCGACGAGGGTGTGCCGGAAGACGATCTCTTCGATACGGCGTCCGATGCGCTGGACATTCCTCTCCTGGAGATCGAAAAGACGGCCTCACCGGCGGCGGCGACGGCGGGTCAGACGGTGACCTACACCATCACGGTGAGCAACGTCGGTACCGCCGACGCCAACAGTGTCACCGTGTCGGACACGGGGCCGGTCGACAACCTGGCGATGCCGATCGGCTGGGTCATCGGTTCGGTCTCGGCGCCCACCGGGGCCGTGACCTCCGGCAACACGCTCGGAGACTCGTCGATCGGTGCTCTCTTTGCGACCGTGGCGTCCTCTGGTTCGGCCTCGCTGACCTTCGACGTCTCGGTGCCGAACCCACTCGCCGCTGGCGTCGTTTCGATGACGAATCAGGCGACCGCCGACTCGGACGAGACCGAGCCGCAGCCTTCGGACGACGACCTAGGCGATGCCACGCCGAACACCCCGACGACCGTACCGCTCCTCGGCGCGCCGGACCTGGCCATCAGCAAGGACGACGGCGGAGCCACGACGGCCCCCGGCTCGACGGTGACGTATACGCTCGACTACAGCAATATCGGCAACCAGGACGCGACAGGGGTGGTGCTGACCGAGACGGTGCCAGCCAATACGACGTCCGGGACGAACGCGGGCTGGGAAGTGGCGCCGGTCGGCTCCGGAACGCCGTGTAGCGGTCAGGCCGCCGGCACGAGCTGCGTACTCAGCGTCGGTCCTCTCGCCGGTGGAGCTCCCGGGAACGCCGGGTCGAGCGGCTCGGTGACCTTCGCTGTCGTCGTCGACAGCCCGCTTCCCGGCGGCGTGACCGAGATCGCCAACGCGGCTCAGATCGCCGACGATGGAGCCAACGGCAGCGACCCGGACACGACCAACAACATGGACCCCGACACGACGCCGGTCGCCGCCGCCCCCGATCTGACGATCACCAAGGAGGACGGCGGCGTTTCGACGACCGCCGGTGGCACCGTCACCTACGCCCTGAACTTCAGCAACGTCGGACCGCAGACGGCAACGGGTGTCGTCCTCACCGAGACCGTGCCGGCGAACACGACCTCGGCTACGAACGCGGGTTGGGAAGTGGCCCCCGTCGGCTCCGGTACGCCCTGCAGCGGTCAGCCGGCCGGCACGAGCTGCGTGCTGAGCATCGGCAGCGTCGCGGGCGGCGGTGGCAGCGGCTCGGCCGCCTTCTCGGTCGTCGTCGAGGATCCGCTGGCATCGGGTGTGACCGAGATCGCCAACAGTGCGCGAGTCGACGACGACGGTGCCAACGGCACGGATCCGACGCCGGGAAACAACGCAGATCCCGACACGACGCCGGTGAGCTCCGACGTCGACCTGGTCATTACCAAGGACGACGGCGGCGTCTCGACGACGCCAGGTGGGGTCGTCACCTACACGCTGAACTACAGCAACATCGGTTCGCAGAGTGCGACGGGCGTCTTCCTCACCGAGACCGTGCCCGCCGATACGACATCCGGTACGAATCCGGGCTGGGAGGTGAGTCCGGTGGGATCGGCCGTGCCCTGTGACGCCCAGCCGGCCGGAACCGCCTGCGTGCTTTCGGTCGGGCCTCTCGCTGGCAGCGGCGGCTCGGGCGCTGCGACCTTCCAGATTGTCGTCGAAGACCCGGTTTCGGCCGGCTCCGACGACGTGACGAACGTCGCGCAGATCGGCGACGACGGTGCCAATGGCCCCGACGCCGACCCGATGAACAACAGCGGTGCGGACGACACGCCGATCGATGCGACGCCCGACCTCGTGATCACCAAGGACGACGGCGGACTGACACTGCAGCCGGGGGCAACGATTTCCTACGCGTTGCAGATCGACAACGTCGGCAGTCAGGGGGCGACGGGCGTCGAGATCACGGAGACTGTGCCGGACGACACGACGTTCGACGCCGGCTCCTCGACGGGGACCTGGGTCTGTACGCCGGACGGCAGCGCAGGAAGCACTTGCGTGCTTTCGATCGGTGCGCTCGACGCCGGCGACACGGCGAACTTCACTTTCGCGGTCACCATCGACGACCCGCTGCCGGCCGGCGTGACCGAGATCGCCAACAGCGCCGTCGTCGCCGACGACGGCGCCAATGGCCCGGATCCGACTCCGGTCGACAACGAGGACTCGGATACGACCCCGGTGAACGGAATGCCGGTGCTCGAGAGCACCAAGAGCGATGCCGTCACGAACGACGCCGACGGCAGCGGCACGCTGACGCCGGGAGACACGATCACCTACACCGTGAACCTGTCGGCGACCGGGAACGCCGGCACGCAGGCGGTCGTCTTCACCGATGTGCCGGATCCCAACACCACGCTCACCGCCGGCTCGGTGACGACGACTCAGGGCACGATCACCTTGGGCAACGGTGCGGGAAACACCAGCCTGACGGTCGACGTCGGTGACATCGCTTCGGGCGTGACGGTGACGATCACCTTCGACGTCACCCTCAACGCCCCGCTGCCGGCCGGGTTGATGGTCATCTCCAACCAGGGTGTCGCTGATACTCCGGATGCGCCGGGCGGCGTGCCTACCGACGATCCGGACACGCCCAACCCCGACGATCCGACGGACACCCCGGTGGTCCTGATGCCGATGCTCGACGGCAGCAAGACCGTCACGCTGAGCGACGACGCGGACAGCTCGATGGGGGTCACGTCGGGCGACACCCTGAGCTACACGGTCGTCGTGAGCAACGTCGGCAGCGTCGGCGCCACGAACGTGTCGTTCGCCGACTCGCTCGATCCGAACACCGCTCTGGTGGTCGGTTCCGTTGCGAGCGACGTCGGTACGGTGGCGATCGGCAACACGAACGGGGACGTCATGGTCGCCGTTGCGATCGGTACGCTTCAGGCTGGAGACGTCGCGACGATCACCTTCGACGTGACCGTCAACGACCCGCTGGTTCCGGAGAACGTCGCGCAGATCCTCAATCAGGGCACCGTCTCCGCCGACGACGTGCCAGACGTGCTGACCGACGATCCGAATCCGCCGGGAACTGACGACCCCACGTCGATCCCTGTGCAGCCCACCGATCTCTACTCGATCCCGACGATGGGACAGTGGGGCCTGCTTCTGCTGATCGGACTGCTGTCTCTGACCGGCCTCGTTCAACTTCGTAGACTGGGAGCCTGATGAGGGCTTCCTGACCTGTCTTCGGTCGCCGTCTCGCGGCCACGCTCTGTTCCCCCGCCTCGGCGGAGATCCCATGCCTTTTCGCTCCCTTTTCCTTCTTCTTCTCTTCCTCCTCTCGTCTCTGGCGGCCCCCCTCGTTGCCCAGGCGGGCTTTGAGGTGCAGTCTGGCGCTCTCTCGAGCACGTTCGAGACGCCAATCTTCGACAGCTTCACTTTCGCTGGCACGTTCCAGGTCCCTCCGGCCGTCTTCGCCGTGGGCAGTCAGGACGGCGGCAACCCCTGCGACGTGCGCATCCGCAACGTCACGACGACCGGTTTCGAGGCGGCCTGCGTCGAGCCTCCGGGCTACGACGGGGAGCACCTCGCCATGGCCGTGAACTTCGTCATCGTCGAGCCGGGCGTGCACGAGCTGCCCCTCGTCGGCGGCGGCGCTCTGACGGTGGAGTCCGCCTGCTTCGGAACCCAGACCGTCCAGCACAACTGTGCCTCGGGATGCGGCACGACCGGCTGGGATTCGATCGCGTTCTCTCCAGAGCTCCAGACGGCCCTCGCCGGGTCTTCGCCTGCCGTTCTTGCTCAGGTGCAGACCATGGCCAACGAGAGCGGAAACCCGCCGGCGACCGTCTCGACGCCTTTTCTTTCCGCCGCCGTCGAGAACATCAGCGGCAGCGGCGTCCAGCTGGCGCTCGAGCGCAGCGAAGTCGACGACGGATCGGTCACGGTCGACGAGACGATGTGCTGGCTGGCCCTGCGCTCCAACGGCTGCGCCGAGCTCGACGTCGGCGGCGGCGCCAGCGTCGACTTCGAGTCGATCGTCACGGGCGCGGTCGTCGACGGCTGGGACGATGGATGCAACCCGGGCGAAGGGGCGACGTTCGCGTGCTCCTACTCCCAGGCACCCACCGTGGTGGCGAACCTGGCGAATCGAGCCGGCGCCGATGGGGGCTGGCTGCGGCGCTGCAGCACGTCCACGTCCGACGTGACCTTCACGATCGACGAGGACGACGACAAGGACAGCGAGCGGAACCACATTCTCCAGCCGATCAGCGTGCTCGCTTTCGCCGAGGACTTCGCGATGACCGTGGCGACCCACGCCTCGGTCACGTCGGTGACGCTGCTGGACTCGGGTGAAGTCGCTTGGACGACGACCTCGGAAGCCGGTACCGCCGGCTTCTACCTCGCCTCGGAGGGGGCCGCGGACTCGCGACACCGGCTGCACGAGTTCCTGGTGCCTTCGAGCTTTCGTGCGGAGGGTGGGCACTACCGGCAGGAGGCGCCCGAACTTGCGGCAGGCGACGTGGTCTGGATCGAGGAGCTCGAGGTGAACGGGACCTCGCTCTGGCACGGTCCTTTCGAGCTCGAGCGCGGAGGGCCCGTGGCCGAGTCCGGGCTGCGCAGCAGCGCTGCGGTCTCCTCGGCTCGAACCTCTTCGTCGTCTGTGCAGCTGCCGTCCGACTCCGGGCTGCCGCCCGTGCTCGCCGTGCATGTCGACGCACCCGGCCTGATCCAGCTCGACGCGGCGCAGCTCGCGGCCGCCTTCGGGACTTCGATCAACGCCGCGCGCCATGCTCTTGCCACGCAGCACTTCGACCTGACTCGAAACGGCGTATCGACCCCGTGGATCGTGCGTTCCGACGGCGGTGCTCTCCTCTTCCTGGTGCAGCCCTCGGAGGTCCCCGTGGCGGGCGACGCCGTCTTCGTCGTTGCGGAGAAGCCGGGACGGGCCTTCGCAAGGAAGGCGATTTCCTCGGGAGTGGGCGTTCCTGCGATCCTGGGTCTCGACTCGATCGACTTCGAGAGGGACACGCTGGCGGCGACGGTGCTGCCGCTCGACCCGCTGGGCGACTATTGGTTCTGGACCGGAGTCTCCGCCGGAAGCGGAGACGTCGATCTCGCCTTCGATCTGCCCGAGCTCGAAGGCGGCGTCGGTACCGCGCAGCTTCGCCTGCGGCTGCAGAGCGCGTCGCTGCTCGAGGGGGTCCAGCACGAGGCCCGCGTTCGACTGAACGGCGTCGAGCTGGGGCAGACCTCCTGGTCCTTCGGTCGCGACCACGAGGCGCACTTCGACGTGCCAATCGCTCACCTGTTCGTCGAAGGCAACGTTCTGACCGTCGAGGGTCTCGCCGGAGCCGTGCCCAACCAGTTCTTCGTCGATGGCTTCACGCTCGCCTCCGTGCCTCGTCGTCTCGATCGGCAGGTGCCGAGGAGCTTCTCGGTGGCCAACGTCGGTGCGGTGACGGCGGGATCCTCGACCGCTGCGGATCTGCTGCTCTTCGACGTGACCGGTCTCGAGCCGCAGAGGCTCGTCGGTGCCGCGACGACGTGGACGGGAACAGCATGGTCGGTTCAGCTGCTGGCGGAGCCGGGAGTTGAGTACGCGGTAGTTGCCGAGTCTTCCGCCCTGGTGCCGCGTCGGATCGCAACCCTGCCGCGGGCTCGTCTCGACGATCCGAAGACCAGGGCGGACTACGTGGTGATTGCTCCTTCGGCCTGGGCTGACTCCGCACAGCGGCTCGTCGACCGACGGAGGAGCCAGGGGCTCGAGGGACTCCTCGTCGAGCTCGAGACGATTACGACGGAGTTTGGCTACGGCGTCCCGAGCGCCGAAGCTGTCCGTTCGTTCCTGGCGAACGCTCACGCCTCTTGGGAGCTTCCGCCGTCGATGGTCACGTTCGTCGGAGCCGGTCACTTCGACGATCGGGACCTCTTGGGCCACGGCGTTCCGCACTTTCCGGTCGCCCTTCGCCAGACCGATGCCGGCCTCTTCGCCTCCGATGCCGCGGTTGGGGATCTTGACGGTGATGGTTGGCCCGAGCTGGCGGTCGGACGGCTTCCCGTGACGAGTCTTTCCGAGCTCGATTCCCTCCTCGGACGTATCGAAGCCTACGAGCGGGGCGGAGGCCCGTCGTTCGAATCCGCGGTTCTGGCTTCAGACTTCGCCGACGAGGGAGGCAACTTCCGCAAGGCCGCGGTTGCCCTGCAGCCGTCCGTGCCCTTCAACTGGAGCGTCGATCAGATCGCCGCTGACGACCTGGGGGCCGGCGCTGCGCGCGCCGAACTGTTGCGGGCCTTCGAAGTGAGGCAGGGACTCGTCGTCTGGCTCGGCCACGGCGGACTCGATCGCCTCTCGAAGCAGGACCTCCTTCTTGCGTCCGATGTCGGCCAGCTCGACGGCGACAGCACGCGCCCCCTCTTTCTTTCGCTGAGCTGCGTCACCAATCGCTTTGAAGTCCCCGGCTTCGCTTCTCTGGGCGAGGAGCTCCTTCTCGGCGACGGGGGCGGCGTCATTGCCAGCCTCGCCCCGACGGGGGTTGCGCGCACTCCGGCGGCGGTGCGCCTGGGCCACCGTCTTCTGGCTGCGCTGACGGCGGGTCCGGGGACCCGGCTCGGCCCCGCCGTTGTCGCTGCGCTGCGGCGCTCGCCGGATGCCGGCTCGGACCTTCTGGGCTCCTTGCAGTTGCTCGGCGACGCCGCCCTGCTTCTGCCCTTCGAAGAGCCCGTGCCGGTGCCGAGCGAGCCGCTGCACACTGACGGCTTCGAGGACGGCACCTTTCGCCGCTGGCCCGTCTGCGGTGGCTAGAGCGCCGCTTCTACTCGTCGGTAACGCAGCCTTCCGAGGCCGATTTGACCGTCTTGATGTACTTGTAGAGCGTGCCGCGGCGCGCTTTGTAGGGCGGTGCTTCCCAGGTAGCGCGACGAGAGGCGAGATCGCTTTCGCTGACGTTCATGTCGATCCGATTCGCTTCGGCATCGATCGTCACGATGTCGCCGTCGCGGACGAGAGCGATGGGCCCCCCCTCCTGGGCCTCCGGGGTCACGTGGCCGATGATGAAGCCGTGTGAGCCACCGGAGAAGCGGCCGTCGGTCAGCAGCGCGACCTGGTCGCCAAGTCCGGCCCCCATGAGTGCCGAGGTCGGCGTCAGCATCTCGGGCATTCCCGGTCCGCCCTTCGGGCCTTCGTAGCGGATGACGATCACTTCGCCGCCGCGAATCTTGCCCTCCTCGAGCGCCGTCAGCATCTCTTCTTCGGCGTCGAAGACGAGCGCCGGGCCAGTGAACTGGAGGCCCTCCTTGCCCGTGATCTTGGCGACGGAGCCCTCCGGGGCCAGGTTGCCGCGCAAGATGCGAATGTGGCCGGTGTCCTTGATCGGCTGGTCGAACGGAGTGATGACGTCCTGGCCCTCGGTCAGAGCGGGCAGGTCGGCGAGATTCTCGGCGAGCGTCCTGCCCGTGACCGTCAGGCAGTCTCCGTGCAGGAGGTCGCGTTCGAGGAGCATCTTCAGGACGGCGGGGGTGCCGCCGACGTAGTGGAGATCCTCCATGACGTAACGCCCCGACGGCTTGAGGTCGGCGAGCAGTGGGATGCGGTCCGAGACGGCTTGAAAGTCGTCGATCGTGAGGTCGACGTCTACAGCTCGAGCCATGGCGAGCAGGTGCAGAACGGCGTTCGTGGAGCCGCCGAGCACCGTGATCAGCACCATGGCGTTCTCGAAGGCCTCGCGGGTCATGATCTTCGAGGGGCGCAGGTCCTCCTCGATCAAGCGAAGCACCGCCGCACCGGCTTCGCGGCACTCCGCGATCTTGGCGTCCGAGGTCGCAGGGATCGACGAGCTGCCCGGCAACGACATGCCCATCGCCTCGATCGCGCTGGCCATCGTGTTGGCGGTGTACATCCCGCCGCAGGCGCCGGCGCCCGGGCAGGCGCTGCGCACGATGCCGAGGCGCTCCTCCTCGGTGATCGAACCGGACAGTGCTTCACCGTAGCTCTGAAAGGCCGAAATGACGTCGACGGCCTCACCGTTCCAGACGCCCGCGCGGATCGAGCCGCCGTACACCATGAGCGCCGGTCGATCGAGGCGTCCCATGGCGATCAGGCAGCCGGGCATGTTCTTGTCGCAGCCGGGAATCGAGACGTTGGCGTCGTACCACTGGCCGCCCATCACCGTCTCGATGGAGTCGGCGATGAGATCGCGCGACTGCAGCGAGTAGCTCATGCCGTCGGTGCCCATCGAAATGCCGTCGCTGACACCGACCGTGTTGAAGCGAAAACCGACCGCGCCGGATTCCTGCACGCCGACCTTCACCTCCGCAGCGAGATCGAGCAGGTGCATGTTGCAGGTGTTGCCCTCGTACCAGACGCTCGAGATGCCGACCTGAGGCTTGTCCATGTCCTCGGGGGTGAGGCCGGTGCCGTAGAGCATGGCTTGGGAGGCCCCCTGGGAGCGCTCCTGGGTGATGCGGGAGGAGTAGCGGTTGAGTTTGATCATCCGATGCGGTCTTCCTGGCGAAGTATTGGGGGATCGCCGAGAGATCGTGAGGTGCCGCCGTGCCTGTCTGCACAACGCTCGGGCTTCGCGGTGCCGCCTATGGTATTCGAGACCGGATCTGGTTTTGGTAGGCTGAAATCTCGGATTCCCATCCAATCCAAGGGGGCCTACGGCCCAAGGAGAGACACCATGAAGAAGCTCTTCATTCTGTTCGCCGCTGCACTCCTCGCCTCGGCCGGCTTCGCACTCATGGCCGACGACACCTGGACCGGTGAGGTCCTCGATATGAAGTGCTACGCCAACGGCCAAAAAGGCGAAGGCCATGCCGGCTGCGCCAAGCGCTGCCTCGAGGGCGGTTCTGACATGGGCCTGCTCGTCGGTGACGACGTCGTCAAGGTCGACATGGAGGCGAGTGACGAGGGCGCGATCAAGACGATGATCGAGAACGGCGGTAAGAACGTCGAGATCACCGGTACGGCATCGACCGCTGACGGTGAGACGACTGTCGTCGTGAAGACCGCCAAAGCGGCCTGACTGATCGACCCTGTCCGTTCGACAGACCGGCTCGGCCGGAAAAAGAGGGCGCGACCCGCGAAAGCGGTCGCGCCTTTTCTGTTGGAGGGACCCTCAGGCAAGGCTCCCGCGAGCCGCCTTGCCAACGTTCGAGGTGAGTGTGGAGCCGACGAACGAAGGACCGCTGGCCACGTCGTCCTACGTGCTTCGTGACGCGCAGCGAGAGCTCGAACTCCTCGCCGGGTATGTCGCCACGTTGCGAGTCCGCACTCCAAGAGCCCGGGCACCAGCGGCCTGCCGAGTTGCTCAGCGCCCCGCTTTCGGTCCGATGTCTCCCGTGGACGACAGAATCACCTGGGAAAGCGGGTCATAGACGGCGACGACAATGCGATGGTTGCGTCGCCGAAGGGTCAGCTCGGTTTCGTAGAAGAAGCGCTGGCCCGGCTGCGGGGGCTTGGAGCCGGCGATCGTCACTTTGTCGACCTGGGTCTGAGAGCGGTTGCCCTCCTCGTCCATCACCGTCACGCGTACCTCGACCTCATTGACAAAGCGCCCCTGAGTCGGCAAAAGGGTGATCTCGTCCATGGGGATTCCGACTTCGAGCGGCACCTTCATCTTGCCGACGCCGGAGCGACGTGGTCGGCCGAACTTTGTGCCCAGAGGTACGGTGCTCGGCGGGTCGCCGAAGAGCAGGGCGCTCTCGACGATCATCGTCACCTCGGTCGAACGCGAGAGGTCGACGAAGCCTTCCCGCGCACGCACGCGCAGATCGGGTCGGCCGCGGATCTCGATCTCGATGTCGTGACGAGCGTCGTCGTCGAGGCGCACCGGCGTGAAGCCCAGCCAGTAGAAGGTGCGCGTGTCGGCGACGGTCTCGGCGAGCGAACGATCGCGCAGAGCGTTGATGAGCGGCTGCCCTCCCGTGGCTTTGGCGAGGAGGGTGTAGCCGTCGTGGATGATCAGCTCGCGCGGGATCCGCGCGCTCGGACCGAAGCCGCCGGGCGGAGGAGAATTGCCGCGCGGTCCGGCGAACTCGGCGGCCGTCGCCGTGTCGCGAAAGAAGCCGGGCACGTCGACGGGATAGATCGTGTAGCCGAGCAGATTGGCCGTGTCGCTGAGCGGTGAGAAGAGCTGAGACTGGCTCTTGAAGGTCTGGTCGAGGGAGCCCGCGTAGACCTCCTCGGGGTTGGCACCGAGGTGGTTGACGGCGTACTCCGCGGGCGAGACCGGCCATCCGCCCGACAGCAGAAGCAGGACGCGGCGGCCCTCCGGGCTCGAGAAGCTGCGCAGGGCGGAGACCGCCGCCAGGACCGCGCGTTCGACCTGGGTTTCGATGCGCGTCGCGAAAGCCCGATCCTGACTGTCGAGCTGCGTCTCGAGAAAGTTGTTCTGAAAGGCTCCGTCGGTACGGAAGGTCATGTCGGCCTGCAGGTTCTGACGCTCCTGGCGCTCGATGTCGGCGGCGCGGAGCTCCCCCAGTCGCGCCAGGCCGTACGCCTGGCGGCCGCGGGCGCGACGGAAAGCCGTCTGCAGATCGTTCGGATCGTTGGTCCAGGACGTCAGCATCTCGAGCTGCTTGCCGTCGTAGCCGACCATGGCGATGCGGTCCCCGTCCTGCAGCTGAGCGAGATCGGTCTCGAGCGCTTCGAGCACTCGGTCGCGATCTCTCGCTACGCTGAAGAAGTCGTCGATGAAGACGAGGTAGTTGGTGCGCACCTTGGCTCCCTGCTGGGTTCCGGGGGCGCCCTGGCCGCCTTCGCCGACCGCCGCGGCCGTTCCTTCGCGGACCTCGGTGAAGTAGTCGAGCGACACCTCTTTACCATCGACCTTGAGCAGGAAGTCCTCCTGCGCCAGTCCGGTGACGCGCTCGCCCTTCTTGTCGGTGACGACGACCTCGATGTTGACGACGCGAACGTCGATCGTCTCGGTGAAGACGCTGGGCAGCTCTTCCTGGGCGACAGCGGGTGCGGCCACGGCCAGAAACAACGCAGCGAAGGCGGGGGAGAAGCGCAGGTTCATCGCAGATTTCCTCGACGGTAAGGCAGCCATTCTGTCAGTCGCGGAGCGTCTGAGCAGAACAACAGCGACGTCGGGTACCTTGTTCCTCGTTTCAGTGGCTCGTAGCGGCCCTTGGAACCTGAGCACCGTCCTCACCGTAGTCTCTTGGGAGGGCCCACTTTGGCCCCTGGAGGTTTTCGTAATGTGGACGTTCTTACTGTGGCTCCTGCTCCTCGTCGTCTGCTGGCCCGTGGCGCTGCTGGCTCTCGTGGCGTACCCGTTCATCTGGCTGCTCTGCCTGCCGTTCCGGCTGATCGGCATTGCCGTCGACGGCGTCTTCAGCCTGTTGCACGGACTCGTCATGCTGCCGGCAAGAGTCCTCGGTGCCGGCCGAAAGAAGGCCGCGGAGGCCTAGTTTCCGAGGCCAAGTCTCTGGAGGACGGGCCTTCTGCACCAGCGTGTGACGCCGTACCGGGCTACCATGCGGCCCATGGCCGAAGACACCCACCGCACTCCGCTCCCCGCCCGCCGTCATCTCTCGTCCCGCCTCGCGCAGCAGCTCGAGTTCCTGGTCGAGGTCGATCGCCTCAAGAGCGTGCTTCGGCAGACTCTACTGACGGACAAGAGTCGTCGCGAGAACAGCGCGGAGCACACGTGGCACCTGGCTCTCATGGCCAGCGTGCTCGCCGAGCACGCGACCGAGACGGTCGATGTCGGTCGCGTCGTGCAGATGATCCTGCTGCACGACATCGTCGAGATCGACGCGGGTGACACGTTCGCCTACGACGCAAGCGGCTACGAGGACAAGGACGAGCGCGAACGAGCCGCTGCCCGTCGCATCTTCGGCATGCTTCCCGAAGACCAGAGCGAGAGCTGCTGGACGCTGTGGCGTGAGTTCGAAGACCGCGAGACGATGGAGGCGCGTTTCGCCAACGCTCTCGATCGGCTGCAGCCAATGCTTCACAACGTGCTCACCGACGGTCACACGTGGCAGCAGCACGGCATCGTCAAAGCTCAGGTGGTCGACCGCAACAAGATCATCGCGGAGGGTGCGCCGGAGCTCTGGGAGTACGTCGAACGCTTCCTTGAGGAGGCGGTCGCCGAGGGCATCCTCGACGTCTGAAGGTCGTCAGCGACGCGTCTTGCGTGTGCGTGCTTCCACGGCCGGTATCCTGCTCGCTCCGACGATACGGCGGCCCTTCGATTGCTGCACCAGCACGACGACGGCGAGATGGTCGCGCTGCCAGTCGTCCCCGAGAGGAAGGCGAAGATTCGCTTCCTCGCCTTGCCAGTCGGCGATCGTCTCGAGGCTGCGGGCGACGTGATCGTGACGGAGGTGCCGACGCGCGTTCTCGCCTCGGCTGACCTTCGTATCGATCGCGCTCTCCGTGATCAGCACTCTGAGGTCGAGGCCGCGCGGCAGTCCTGCGGCCGAGGCGATATCCACCTGCACTTCGCCGGCGCCCCAGTCGACGTCGACCCGAGGCTGCACTCGTTTGCCGACGAGCCGTCGCTCGCGCAGCGCCTCCTGCAGTCGCCGTCGGTCCGAGCCGACGAGGTCGCGCATGCCGTCCACGACGATCTGCGGCGTGTAGAGTGTGTCTCCACGGAGAGCGCGCACGTACTCCTCCTGGCGCTGGGACCAGGCGGGGGCCGAGTAGGGGTCTTCCCAGCCCAGGCGGTTCCAGTAGTCGACGTGGTACGAGATGGCGATGACGTCGGGCTCGACACCGACTTCTCTCAGCAGGGCGTCGGCCGGCGGGCAGCTGGAGCAGCCCTGAGAGGTGAAGAGCTCGAGCACCACGGGCGTGCGAACTTCGGCCTCGGAGGACTCCTGCGCAGCGGAAGAGCCGGCCAGGACGGCGAGCGGCAGGAGTACGAGGAGGTAAACGGCGAGGAGCAGTCGGGAAGGAGTGGCCCTCTCGTCGCGGCCATGGATCGGTTTCATCGTTCGTCTCCTTCGCCCGTCGGCCATGGCCGAAGCGGGCGTCTCGGCGGTCAGGGAACGGGACACTGGCCGTCGAGGATCTGCAGGAAGAAGCTGGCGGCGATGACGGCGACGGTCGCTGCCACGAGCCAGCGGTGCTGGAGGATTCGGTCGCGCAAGTCGCTAGCTCCCGAGCGGAATCAGCGGCACCAAGCCGCTGCTCTGCTGTGTCTACGCACGCCGGTCGAGAAGCGGTTCAGCGCCGTCGAAGCGCCCGCGGCCCATTCCCGTCAGGGGCAGGTGGCGAAGGCCGACGTGTCCTGGATCGGAGCGAAGGGAGTGCCGAGCGGGTTCAGGTAGGTTTTGACCTCGCCCGTGCTCGTATCCGTCACCTGCATCGCAACCTGCACGTCGGTGAGACCGCCGGCGAAGACCCAGAAGGTGTTCGTGATCGGGCAGCCGTCGAGCACCTTGACGACGACCTCGACGTTGTTCGGATCGAAGAAGGTGAAGTAACCGGTGTCGGAGGTCAACGGCACCGCGTCTCCGACACCCGTGTTGAAGGGTGCGGTCTGGAAGTCGGTGGTGACCTCGAACCGTCCGCTGATGCAGAGCGTGTTGGGGTCGTCGTTGCAAGACGACGGAGTGGTGTCGGTCGTGGCCTCGACCTCGTTGCTGAAGTCGGAGACTCCGTCGTTGTTGACCGCGCGGACCCTGTACCGCCGAAAGGTCCGCTCGGAGAGACCGGTGATGGTCGCCGAGGTCGTGTCGGCCGCGAGGGTCTGAATCGTCTGGAACTCGCTCTCCAGGTCCGCTTCCTGCAGTTCGAAGCCGGTCTCATTGCTCGAGTTGTCGGCCCACTCGAGCAGAATCGACGTCGTGGTCGTCGCCAGAACCGTCAGAGCCGAGGGTGCGTCGGGAGGCGTCACGGTCGTGGTGGGGAGCGGGTAGAGGAAACGGATTCCCGCCCGGTCGTCGCTCGACAGGCTGGCGCCGCGACCGTCGTCGTGCGCGAAGGGGTTCATCAGAGCGTTACCGACGGCACCCGTACACGGCGGCGTGCCGGCTTCGCCGCACGCGTGCGCGAGGCCGAGCGAGTGCCCGGTCTCGTGAGCCATGACTTCGGCGAACGCCAGCAGCGGCGTGGCCGAACGGGCGAAGAAGTTCTGGCCGGTACCGTCCTGGGTGACGGTGCCCGTCTCCAGGATCGACTGGGCGCGGCCGTTGGCGAAGCGGTGCGAGATGCTGCAGTCGAAGAAGACGAGGTTGATGGCGATCGTGCCGCCGCCCGTTGCAGTGAAGCTGCCCTGAATCTCGTTGCTGGGATCTTCAAAGACGAAGGGGTTGATGCCGTCGGCCGTCTCGACCGAGTCGACCGTCGTGGTCTGTCCGAGGATCAGCTCGACGTTGGAGCGGCTGTCGGCATCCCAGGCGCGGAGGGCGTCGGCGATCTGATCGAAGCCGCCGCCCTGAATGCCGGACTGCCCACTCTGGTTGATCCGGTGGCGCACGCTCTGTCCCAGGTCGAACTCCGGCCAGCGCAGCGGCAGCGCCGGAGTGCAGAAGGGATCCGACATTGTCACGGCAAAGGCTGAGTCCTTCGTCACCAGGCCGCCGGGAGGCAGCTCAGCGAAGTAGTCGGCCGGCCGCACGATGCCCGATGCTCGGTCCGAGAGCCAATCGGCGAATTTGTCTAGATCTCGCGGTTCGTGCGCCTGGCGTCGTTCCGCAGCGCGTGTGTCGCCGGGCCGAGCGACCGTGTGAGAGGCACCGAGCGAGCGCACGGCGAGCGAGCGTCCGGGCAGGGTCAGCTCCTGGAAGGCACCGAGGCCCATTTCGACGAGATCGTAGGTGCCGTCGGTGCGCGCCGCGAGGAAGAGCAGAACGCGCTCTCCCGGCGTGAACGTCGGCATGCCGTAGACGCGCATCGCCTCCCCGGAACGCCGCACGCCACCGAGCGTGCGCACGATGAGTGTGCCGGCAGGAACGAAGCCCTTGACGAGCCGTTCGATCTCGATCGTGTAGTCCGTGCGGGGCTTACCGGTCAGCGGTGAGGCCTCGGAGGCCGTCACTCGAGCGACGACGACGACCCCGGCCCGATCGAGCAGCTCGTCATCCGTCGTCATCACGTAGGTCGTCGCGGCGACGGGTGAAGACGCCAGCAGTGCCGCCAGGGTCACGATCGCGACGAGAGCATGGACGGTGGGCTTGGCCAGAGGGCCGAATGCACGAAAACTCATGTGAACTCCAACGGACGGGCAGAGAGACGTCGTCTGCCAAGGCCTGAGCCTAGACATGGGATTGTAGCAAGTTTGCGGGGCTGCGGCGCGGAAATGACGGGGCCCGTCGTCGCTCTCAGTCCTTGAACTGCAGGTCGTAGAGACGCTTGTAGGCACCCTCGAGGCTCAGCAGCTCGTCGTGGTCGCCCTCTTCGATGACCTTGCCGCGATCGAGAACGAGAATGCGGTCGGCGCGGCGCACGGTCGAGAGGCGATGAGCGATGACCAGCGCGGTTCGACCTTCCATCAGATTGTAGATCGCGCGCTGCACGAGGATCTCGGACTCGGTATCGAGATTGGAGGTCGCTTCGTCGAGGACGAGAATCGGCGCGTTCTTGAGCAATGCGCGGGCGATGGCGAGGCGCTGACGCTGGCCTCCCGAGAGCTGATGACCGGACTCGCCGATCACCGTGTCGTAGCCCTGCTCGAGCTCCATGATGAACTCGTCGGCGTAGGCGGCGGCCGCTGCTTCGCGCACTCGCTCCAGCGGCAGTTCGGTCTGACCGTAGGCGATGTTGTTGCGCACCGAGTCGTTGAACAGCATCGTCTCCTGGGTGACGATGCCGATCTTCGACCGCAGCGAAGCGAGCGTCAGGTCGCGAACGTCTTCGCCGTCGAGGAGGATGCGGCCGTCGTCCGGATCGAAGAAGCGCGGCAGGAGGTTGGCGATCGTCGATTTGCCGGAGCCGGAGGGACCCACCAGAGCCACCGCCTCGCCGGCCCGCAGCTCGAAGTCGAAGCTCTCGAGGACCGTCTTGTTGCCGTAGGCGAAGCTGACGTCGTCGAACGTGATCGCGTTCTGGAAGTCGTCGGCTTCCGCGGCGTCGTCGGCGTCGACGATGCCGACCGGAATGGCGAGCAGATCGCGGACGCGCTGCGCGGCGGCGAGGGAGTCCTGCAGGACGAGGTTCACCTTGTTCAGTTTGCGGATCGGGTCGTACATCATCATCAGGCAGGTGATGAAGGTGAAGAACGTGGCGGTCGTCAGAGCGTTGGGGTCGCCGGGCGGTGCGTTCAGCCCGCGCCGGATCAGGCTGCCGGCGTAGCCGAGGAGGACGGCACCGCCGATCGCTGCGACCGATTCGACAACCGGCGAGGAGAGCGTCGCCAAGGTCTGCTGACGAAGGTTCACTGCGAGATGACGCCCTGTCGCCTGGCGGAAGCGCCGGCTCTCGAAGGCTTCCATACCGAACGCCTTGACGACGCGGTTACCGCGAATGCCCTCGTTGAGGAGCTCAGAGAGGTCCGCCATACGCTCCTGCGACTTGTGCGACGTCTTGCGCATGCCCTTGCCGAAGCGGACGATCGGGTAGATGAGGGCGGGCGCCGCGACGAGGCAGATGACCGCAAGCTTGAAGTGGATCGTCAGCAGGACGGCGGTGTAGCCGACGAGTGCCACGGACTGCTGAAAGAAGTCGAGCAGCCTCGAAGAGACGGCGTTCTGGAGTTTGGTGACGTCGTTGACGACCCGGCTCATGAGCTCGCCGCTCGTGTGTTCCGAGTGAAAGCGCGTCGTCTGCTCGAGAATGCGGTCGTAGAGGTCGTTGCGCATGTCGGTCGTGATGCCGAGACCGATGCGCTGGAAGGAGAAGCCGCTGACGAACGCGGCGACGCTGCGCAACAGGAACATCAGCGCAAAGGCGAAAGGCACGAAGACCAACGGCGAGCGCAGGCCGCCGCCTTCGACGATGCCGAGCGAGTCTTTGAGGTCTTGCCACGCCGTTGCAACGCGGGTCTTGGCGGCGACCGAGAAGCCGTCGATGCGCGCGATGGCCTGGCCGACGAACGTTCCTTCTTCCGGCTCGGCGGTCGAGCTCTCCGCGGCCTGAAGAAGACCGGGTCGCTCGCCGCCGGCAAGCAGCACCTCGTCGAAAATCGGCTGGACGAGAGCCAGAAAGGTTGCGGAAGACAGGCCGAAGGCGATGACGGCGAGGACCGAAATCGTCGCCCAGCCGGCGTAGCGACGCAGGTAGCGCCAGAGAAAAGTGGTGAGGTTCATTCCTGAAGGATCCGGAGAACAGCGAGAGTCGAACTTATCAACAGCTGGCGCGTCGACGGATTCCCGGCCCCGAGTCCTGGGCCGGCGTCGCGGTCCTGCGGCAAGCCTCTGAAAACCAGGGACTTGTGGTGAAAGTGATGGCTGCGGCCTCTGGTCCAGCGCACTCTGCGTTGACAGCTCGGGTCCGTCGGTTCGGGTTCCAATCTCGGCTCTTTCGACTGCTAGACTTCCAACGCTCTGGGGACCTCCTATGTCCTCTCTTGTTTTGATCTGACATGCCTCGTGGGGGGGCCGCATGAACCAAAAGACCGCAGTCATCATCGGCGCGGGGCCTGCAGGGCTCACGGCGGCGCTCGAGCTTCAGCGCCACACCGACGTTCGCCCGATCGTCCTGGAGATGAGCGGCGACATTGGCGGCATCGCCAAGACCGTCAACTACAAGGGCAACCGCATCGACATCGGTGGTCACCGCTTCTTCTCGAAGTCGGACCGCGTGATGGAGTGGTGGATGGACATCCTGCCGGTGGAGTCGACGCCGGAAGGCGGCGCGGAGATCACGTACCACCGCAAGAAGACGACCGTCTCGTCCGCCGACGATGCACCGAGTCCCGACAGCACCGACCTGGTCATGCTGGTGCGCGAGCGCCTGTCGCGCATCTACTTCCTGCGCAGGTTCTTCTCCTACCCGATCAGTCTGAGCCCGGCGACGCTCTCGGGCCTCGGCTTCTTTCGCACGATTCGCATCGGACTCAGCTATCTGCGCGCTCTCGTCTTCCCGATCCGCAACGAGTCGAACCTCGAAGAGTTCTTCATCAACCGTTTCGGCCGCGAGCTCTACGGCACCTTCTTCAAGGACTACACCGAGAAGGTCTGGGGCACCGACTGCAAGGACATCAGCGCCGAGTGGGGCGCGCAGCGCATCAAGGGCCTGTCGGTCACCAAGGCGATCACCCACTTCGCCAAGAGCCTCTTCAAGTCGAAGGGCAGTGACGTCAACCAGAAGGAGGTCGAGACCTCGTTGATCGAGCGCTTCCTCTATCCGAAACATGGTCCAGGCCAGCTCTGGGAGGAGGTCGCCCGTCAGGTCGTCGAGAACGGCGGGGAGGTGCGGATGCACAGCATGTGCACCGGTCTGCGCTGCAACGGCAGCGGCGTACGCGCGATCGAGGTGGCGGAGCAGGGCGACGATCCCAAGACGTACGAGCTCGAGGGCGACTATTTCTTCTCGACCATGCCGATGAAAGACCTGGTGCGCGCCATGGACGCCGAGGTGCCGGGCGAGGTGAAAGAGGTCAGCGAAGGACTGATCTACCGCGACTTCATCACCGTCGGCGTGCTCGCGGAGAAGCTCGAGATCGGTGATCCCAAGGTCGGGCATCCGAGGGACAACTGGATCTACATGCAGGAGCCGGACGTCAAGGTCGGTCGCCTCCAGATCTTCAACAACTGGAGTCCCTACATGGTGGCGTCTCCGGACACCTCGTGGGTCGGGCTCGAGTACTTCTGCAACGAGGGCGACGATCTCTGGGAGCTCAGCGACGACGAGCTCAAGAAGCTGGCGGTCGAGGAGTTGGCTCGCGTCGACATCCTCGACGCCGCGAAGGTCCTCGACCAGGTGGTCATCCGGGTGCCGAAGACCTACCCGGCCTACTTCGGCAGCTACGAGCGCTTTCCAGTGTTGCGGGAGTGGGTCGACGGCTTCGAGAATCTCTTCCTCGTCGGCCGCAACGGCATGCACAAGTACAACAATCAGGATCACTCGATGTTGACGGCGATGCTCGCGGTCGAGAACATCCGAGACGGTCGAACCGACAAGGCGAACCTCTGGGATGTCAACACCGAGGAGGAGTATCACGAGGAGAAGTAGGCCGCTCGCCGTGCTGGCGGGCGTGCTGGCACTCGTGCTGGCCTGGGGCTATTGGCGCTTCGAGGTCTCGCTGCCGCGCGGCCCGGCCGAGTTCGTGACCTGGCCGCCTCTGGAGCCGCTGCCCTTCGCGCCGCTGCGGGGCTTCTCCTACGAGCAGCTGGCTCGCCACGCGGGCCGATTCGTTCTGCTCGCGCCGGCGGCGCTGATCGGAAGCTGGGCGCTCACCGTTTTCCTCGAGCCCCGTCTGCAGGACCGGCAGCCCGGACGGCGCCTTCCGGCGGTGCTCGCAGGCGCGGGCCTTGCGCTCTGCGTCGCGCTCTTCTTCGGCGTCTTCGCCGGCCGCGCCCTCATCGACGACGAGCTGGTCTATGCACAGCAGGCGGAGCTGCTGTCGCGCGGGCTCTTGGCGGAGGCGGAGGTGCCGCCCTGGGCCGCCGAGACCTTCACCGTCCGGACGTCGCTCGGCGCCACCGGCAAGTACCTCTGGGGCGAGCCGCTCGTGCAGACGCTCGGCGTGCTCGTCGGTTGGCCGGCGCTGCTGCACCTGCCCTTGCTTCTTCTCACGCTCGTGGCCTGGCACGCACAGCTCCGCGATCTCGGAGAAGGCGTGGCCGAATGGGCGACCGCGGCTGTGGCGCTCTCACCGATGGTGCTCTTCACGACGGCGACCGGGCTCAGCCACGCGACGTCGCTCTGCTGCGTCGTGCTGGGCGGGCTCGGCGTCCGCTGGCTCGTTTCGGGCGAGCGCGCGGTCCTTGGCGCCCTGTTGGCGGGCAACGCCCTCGGCTTCGCCGCGGCGGTGCGACTGCAGACGGCTCTGCCGATCGGCGCGGTGCTCGTTGTCTACGCGTTGAGCGTTTCGGTGCGACAGAAGCGCTTCGGCCCGGCGGCGCTGATGGTTTCCTCTGGCGCGTTCTGGGGCCTCCTCGTGGTGCTCTACAACCGCGCCCTGACGGGCGGACTTCTGACGCTGCCGTGGTCGCTCTATCGACCCGTGGAGCGCTACGGCTTCGGCCAGGTGCTCGAGGGAGACGACTACGTGCACAGCCTCTGGAGGGCCGTCGAGAACCTCGTCGTGGTCGCCGTGCGCTTCAACGGCTGGTGGCTGGGTCTGCCCTTCGGCCTCGGTGTGCTGCTGCTCTGGTGGATCCTCGGTCGGCCCGGAGCGGCGCAGCCGCACGTGCGGCTGTGGTTCGCCGCCGGTGCGGCTCTCGTGCTCTTTCACGTGCCTTACTACTCGACCGGCGTCTCGGAGACGGGGCCGATGTATCTGTACGAGTTGGTCCTGCCGCTGAGCCTCGTCGCGGCGGCGGCCCTGCGTGAGGCCTGGCGGCGCTGGCCAACGGGCACTTGGACGGCCGTCGTCGTTCATCTTCTTCTCGGCACCGCCTGGTTCGTCGCCGAGAACGCCGCGCGCATCGACCGCCAGCTCGACTTCGTGCACGGTGCCGCCGAGCAGATGCTCGCCGGCGTCGAGCCGCCGGCGCTCGTCCTCTACGAGACGGCTCCTCAGGAGACGGTGCGGCTCGGCTGGATCAACGGTGGCTTTCCAAAGCGCTGGCGTCATCCGCAGGCCGATGTCGTCACCTACCCTCGCGGCGACGGCGAGCTGGCGCGCGGGTTGCGTGAGCACTACGCCGATCGGAGCTGCTGGTACTACCGCGTCGATCCAGCGCGGATGGAGCCGCAGCTGCTCGCCTGCAACGCAGCGGAGGAGCTGCTGGCGAGGCCCGAACGGCTGCCTGGACGCCCCTTGGCGATCGGTTCCACGGCCATGCGCAAGGGCTTGCTCGATCCTTTCGCCGGCGACGGAGACGCGCCGTGACGAAGCCCAGAGGCAGCCTGCTGGATCGCCCCGCGATCTTCCTCGCCGCTGCATTTGCGGTCGGCCTGCTGTGCTGGGCCGGTGTTCGTCAGGTGCGAGCGCTGACGGAGAACCCGCTGCGCCTCGACGTCTTCTTCCATCTGCTCTGGGTTCAGGAGCCTCCGGCGGTCGTCGTGTATTTCGTCGTGCTGCTCACGGCGGCGGTGTTCGCGCGCTGGATGCCGACGTCCTGGCCTACCGCGGTCGCGCGTTTCGTCGGTCGTCGGCCGATGCTGATCGCGACGGTGGTCGCGGTTGCTCTGATGGCCGGATCGGTCACCGTCTACCGTTCGTATCCGATCTCGATGGACGAGTACGCGGCGGCGACCCAGGCGGAGATTTTCGCGAGCTTCCGCGTCTCCGGTTCGTATCCTTCGACCCTCTTCGAACGACTCGTGCCCGAGTTCTTCCTCGGCTACTTCTTCACACCCTCGGGCACCGGCGAGTTCTCGTCGAACTACTGGCCGGGTCACTCGTTGCTGATGGCCCCCTTCGCTTTCTTCGGGGCGCCCTGGATGCTCAACCCGCTGCTCGCTGGCGTAGCGCTCCTGCTGCTGGCGGCGGCCGCGCGAAAACTCGGGAGCTCGGACGATCCCGAAGCGGCGCTCGAACTCAGCGGCTGGGCCCTGCTCTTTGCGATCGCTTCGCCGGAGTTCCTCGCCAACGGGCTGTCGTTCTACTCGATGACGGCGCACCTGGCGGTCAACCTGCTCTTCGCGCTCGTCCTGCGGCGTCCGACGTACTTCCGCATCTGGTGCGCAGGCGTGGTCGGCGGCTTCGCTTTGACCCTGCATCAGCCCGTACCGCACGCGCTCTTTGCCCTGCCGTGGGTGGTGTGGATGCTGGCGTCACCGCTGCGCTGGCGCCGCCTCCTGGTCTTCGCTCTCGGCTACGTGCCGTTCGTGCTCCTTCTCGGTGTCGGCTGGTTCGCCTATCGAATGGAGCTGCAGAGCGTGCCGCTGCCGCAGCAGCTCGTGCCGACTCCCTACGAGGAGACCACGGTCGGGGCGCCCGAGCTCGGCGATCAGGTCCGGGGGGCAGGGGGGCTCGTCGACACCGTGAAGCGCCTCGTCTCGAGCGCGGTTCAGGTGCCGACGGCGTTCTCTCTGTGGACGCGCGCGCTCGGCTACGCCAAGCTGGCCCTCTGGACGCTGCCCGGCCTGCCGGTGCTTGCACTCTTCGGCCTTCTGGCACTGTCGGGGCGCGACGAGGAGAGTGAACGCAGCGACGTCGCTCGAGAGGAAGCCGATCCACCGATGAGTCCGTCGACCTGGCTGAGGCTGATGGCCGCCTCCGCGGCGACGACGATGCTCTTCTACTTCTTCGTCTCCTTCAGCCAGGGGCACGGCTGGGGGTTCCGCTACTTCCACTCGGCCTGGGCGGCCCTGCCGCTGCTGGCGTCGGCGGCTCTGGCGGCAGTCCCGGCGGATCGCGGCTGGCGACGACTGATGCTGGGACTGGTGCTGCTGAGTCTGATCGCCGGCGCGAGCCTGCGCTCGACCCAGATCCAGTCCTTCATCGACCGCCAGAGGTCGCAGATTCCGCCGACCGCGCAGCTCGAGCCCGGCGAGCGCCTCGTTCAGTTCCTCCATCCCCACGTCGGCTTTTTCCGCGCTGACCTCATTCGCAACGACCCCTTCTTGCGCAGCGCCGTGATCCAGTTCGTCAGCGTCGACGCCGAGAGCGACGCAGAGTTGATGAGCCTCGTCTTCCCGACGGCTGTGGTCGAGGCGCGCTACGGCGAGGAAACCGTCTGGCGAGTGCCGGCAGTACAGCGCGACGGTTCGGGGCGCAGCCCGGCGGTCCTCGATCCGGTGCCGCAGGTGCGCCCGCGCGGAGTACCGCGCGAGGAAGAACCGTGACCGCGGAGCGTCGGCCCCTGCGGTTGCTCTTTTTCTACGACCGCATCTACCCCGAGGATCTCGGCGGCGTCGAGCATCGCAACCGTGAGCTCGCCTTCGCTCTGGCCGAGCGCGGTCACGAGATCACCCTGGCCGGCTGGTCGTCGCAGGAGGAAACGCCGCGCCCGGGCGTGCGCGTCGTGTCGCTCGGGCGTCCCGCCTCGTTCTACAACGACAACGGCAAGCGCAAGACGTCGAATGCGATCACCCTCGCCTGGCAGACGCTGACCCAGCTCGATCTCGAGGGCTTCGACCTGATCGAGACGGCGAACATCCCGTACCTCCATCTCTGGCCCCTCGCCTGGCGCGCCCGTCTGCGTCGCGTGCCGCTGCTCGTCACCTGGTACGAGTACTGGGGCCGCTACTGGAGGGACTACCTCGGGGCCAAGTGGCCGCTCTACGCTCTGATCGAGCGCCAGAGCGCCGTGCTCGGCGCTCGCACCGTGGCGACCTCGGAGCTGACACGGGCGCGACTCGCCGCCCGTCGCGGGGAACGGCGCGGGCGGACCGACATCCTGGCGTGCGGCGTCGACGCGCGGCGCGTGCTCGCCGCGGCGCGCGAGGGATCCGAGAAGCCCGCTGCGGCGCCCCTGATCTATGCCGGTCGGCTGATGAAGGGTAAGCGCGTGGGGCTTCTGCTGGAAGCGGTCGCCCGGGTCGAGTGGTCCAGCGGGGCACTGCTCACCGTCATCGGAACGGGGCCGGAAGAGGCGGCGCTGCACCGCATGGCGGCCGACCTCGAGCTGGGAGGAAAGGTCGAGTTTGTCGGACGTCTGGAGACCAGCGTCGACGTCTGGCGCGCTATGGGTCGCGCCCGCATCGCCGTGCAGCCGTCGTCGCGCGAAGGCTTCGGTATGTTCCCTCTGGAAGCGATGGCCGCAGGACTACCGGTGGTCTATGCCGCGTCGGAGGAGAGCGCCGTCGCCGAGCTCGTGCGGCACGACTTCGACGGCTTGGAGTGCGAGCCGACGGCGGCCGGCCTGGCCGAAGGCCTGCAGCGAGTGCTCGACGACGAGGCCCTCTACGAACGCCTCGCGAGCAGCGCTGCGGATCGTGGAGCAAGCTATGGATGGGACCGGATCGCGGAGCAGACGGAGCAGATCTGCTACGAGATGCTCGGCACCTGACGACGACCGGCGCACGACCAGGGTCCCGGCAGCGCAGCCACCGCCGAAGCAAAACAGCTCGAAGAGCGTCAGCGCCAGGTCGCCGACGTCGCCGAAGGCTAGCTCTTCGGTGGAGAGGGCGAAGAGAAGCAGCCCGAGGCCCGCGAAGAGAAGCACCAGGCAGCTCGCGAGAAGCACCGAGACCGCCAGGGAAGCGTTTTCGATGGGGGCGGGATCGTGAACCTCTGCGTCGGGCGAGCGAGTCGGCGTCGGGGCGAAAGGAGCTCGAATCCTGGTGAGGTTCACGGCACCTCCACTTCCTCGACGACCGACGATCCCCGCGAGCGGTCTCCGGTGAGCCACTGCCACTCCTCTTCGAGCACCAGTCTGCCGCCTTTCTCGACGCGCGGCGTCGAGCGGCACTGCCCGGCGTGCAGCGCGCCGTCGGAGTCGATGTGGTGGTAGCAGAAGTCGAGCGAGCCGTCGTCAGCGACCGTGCCGAGCAGCTGCCCGTCGCGAACGACGCCACCAGTGTAGGTCGCTGAGACGACGTCGCCCTCCTGCCGGTAGTAGAAGATCGTCTCCGAGCCGACGTCGCCGTTGCCGTGTTGCTGCGTCCGCGGAAGATGCGTCCGTTGTAGTGAAGGTCCATGGCCGTGCCTAGGCTTCCTCGATCTCGCGCAGAAGGATGCGGTCGGTCTGTCGATCGCTGCCGACCCAGAAGTCGGCGCTGCCGACGTCCGTGAAGCCCTCCTTCGCGTAGAAAGCGATCGCGCGCGGGTTCTTCTCCCAGACGCTGAGCCAGAGGTGCTGCCCACCGAGCGCGACTCCGGTGCGCACGGCGGCAGCCATCAACTCCTGTGCGAGTCCTCGGCCGTGTGCGGCGCCGATGACGTAGAAGCGCAACAGCTGGACGGGCCGGTCTACCGCGACGCAGTCCGGAGGGATGCTGCGGCGCAGCTGTGCGTAGCCGACGAGCTCCTCCTCACCCCGGACGCTCGATCGAGTCGCGAGGAGGGTTCGGTAGTCCGGATCTTCGATCTGAGCCGTCTGCTGCGGTGTCCCGAACGACGCTTCGAGATGCCGTTCGAGGTCCGTCGGGTCGTTGTCGGAGCCGAAGGCCTCGGCGAAGGTCGCCGCTCCGAACTCGGCGAGTCGTGCCGCGTCCCCGGGCCGCGCGGGTCGGAGAGTCCAGGTGGGCTCTTCGGCGGTCAGGGCGAGCCTCCGGGGCCAAAGCGCCGCGCTGCCTCAGCCGAGGAGAGCACCGGAACGACGTCGAAGTCGACGAGGTCGTTCCACTGCCGCGTCCACGCTGTCAGCAGGTGTAGAGAAGGGGACTCCATGAGCTGGAAGCAGCGCCGACCCTCTTCGTCGACCCAGGAGTCCACATACGTGACGCCGTCAGGAAGGGAGCGGCCGCTCTCGGCCAAACGGCGGTAAACGGCCTCGGGCCCCTCTCGGAAGGTCTCGACGATCATGTACTGCACGGCGGTTCCTCAGGAGAGCGGCTGGTCGACGAGCGGCACGATGCGCGAGTCCCACGTCGCCGCGGTGCGATGCCCGATGCCGGCGAGGTACTCCTGGTTGCTGGCGAAGGCGACGAAGGACTCGAGGCTGTCTTGCCGAACCAGCATGGCGAGATCCCAGCCGTCCCCTTCGGGCCCGATCAGAAAGGGCCCACCTTCACCCAGGTAGATCAGCTCACCGCCCGAAGCGCGGAGGAAGGGCAGAGTGTGCTCGATGTAGAGCTGGTATGCCTGGCGTCCCGTGATCGGCTCGGCGGGCGCCAGCTCGGGATGGTCGCTGTAGTCGGCCAGTTCACGGAGGCGCAGCAGGTTGAGCATCGTCACCGGGCCGGTGATGCCGCGCTGGAAGAGACGCGCGCCTGCCGCCTCGGTTGCTTCGAGGTAGGTCTTCATGCAGGGAGTCTACGACTCCGCGCATGCCAGGTTTCTGAACTACGCGGCGGCGCGTTCGCGATCGGCGGGCGGTGTCGCTGCCGGCTTGTCCTGCTGCGCTCGGATCAGCTCGAGCATGCTCAGCAGGAAACTCGTCACGCCGACGACGCCGGCCAGCACGACGAGCAGGGAGGCGAAGACGGCGCGTGACCAGTGCATGTCGACCATTCGCTCGCGCGCGTACTGCTCGAGGCCCGGCCAGACGGTGAAGACGGCGACGCCGAGGAGCACGGCGACCGGCACGGCCGCCCAGGGCAGTGAGAGGACACGAGCCAGCAAGCCGCTGAACCCGGCGCTGTAGCGGCGCCGCCTGTGGATCGTCGCGGCCGCGCGATCGGCGATCGCTGCCGCGCAGACGAAGAGCGCCGTGAGCGTGGCGAGCAGCGACGACATCAGGATCCTGTAGATCATGCCCTCCTCGAGGCGCGCGTTCTCGGCGTAGAAGCCTGCAGGCTGGAGGCCCAGGAGAAGGGCGAGCAGTCCCACGATGCCCGCGACGAGCAGGAGCGGTCGCGCCGGCCGGTAGCAGAGCGCGGCGAGGGAGATGACCCGCAGAAAGCGCACGCCGTCGCGTACGACGGAGAGCTTCGAGTCGCCGATGCGCTCGGCATAGGGCATCGGCACCTCGGCGAGGCGCAGCCGATCTTCGAGCAGAACGCGCGCGCTCATCGCCGGAGTGAAATGCAGTCCGTCGGGAAGGGGATAGAGGTGCTCGAGGCAGTCTCTGCGGATAGCGCGCATGCCGCTCGCCGTGTCACCGACCGTGCGTTTGCTCAGGACTCCGAGCATGGCGGCGAAGAGCGTGTTGCCGATCGTGCGGATCAGCGGCATCTCGCTGTCGGGCCCCATGCGCGAGCCGAGCACGACGTCTGCCTCGTCGTTGACGATGCGCTCACACAGGTCGGCGAAAACTCTCGGATCGCAGGTGCCGTCGGCGTCGAGGAATCCGACGATGTCGCCGCTGCCGTAGTCGAAACCACACTTGATCGCTGCGCCGTAGCCGCGGTTCTCGGTGAAGCCGAGCACCGCGACTTCGTCGAACTGGCGGGCGAGGTCCTCGGTCTGATCGGTCGAGCCGTCGCTCACCATGACGACTTCGGTCTCGAGCCCGGTACGCTCGCGGATGTGATCGCGAGCGTCGAGGCAGCGTTCGAGCGTCGAGCTGATCGCCTCTTCTTCATTCAGCGCCGGAACCACGACGGTGAGCTGGTTGAGTTTCGCCAAGTGCCTGATTCCTCGGAGCTTAGAGGGCACGATATAACATCGAAACGGAGCTGCCACGATGCTGTACACACCTCGATTTCTACTCGCCGCCCTGATCACGACCGTCGTCTCTGGCTGCCAGACCGCCGAGCCGCCGGGTCCCGAGGGAGCGCAGCTCGAAGGTGTCTGGCGCGCCGTGCTGGCCTCTCCCGGCGGTGAGCTGCCGTTCACACTGACCGTTGAAGACGGCCCTGAGGGGCTGACGGCTCACGCGCTGAGTGCTGGGGAGGAGGAGCCGTTCTCCGCCGTGCGCCAGGAGGGCGAGAGCGTGATCTTCGAAGTCTCCTGGTACGACTCGGAGATCGAAACGCGTCTCGTGGGCGCGGACCGGCTGGAAGGCGGTTGGCGCAAGACCGGCGCCGGCGGCGAAGACTCCCGGCTCGCCTTCTTCGCGGAGCGTGGCAGCGAGGTACGGTTCGCTTCACGAGAGCCGGCGGGGTTCGACGTGTCGGGAGAATGGACAGCGGAGTTCGTCGACGAAGACGGCCCCTTTCCGGCGCGCGCCGAGCTTGCGCAGAGCGGTGACCGCGTCACCGGCACGATCCTCACGGCGACCGGTGACTATCGCTTTCTCGAGGGCCGGGTCGAAGGGCAGCGGCTCCGTCTGTCGACGTTCGACGGAGCACACGCGTTCCTCTTCGATGCGACGCTCGGCGGCGGGGAAGTGCTCACGGGTGACTTCTGGTCGCGCGACAAGTATCACGCCACCTGGACCGCCCGTCGTGCGTCTCCGGAAGACGCGCTGCCGGATCCCTTTGCCGAGGTCGGGCTCACCGATCCCGACCGCCGCTTTCGCTTCAGCTTCCCCGATCTCGAGGGCGAAATCGTCTCGATCGACGACGAGCGCTTTGCCGGCAAGCCGGTGCTCGTCGACATCTTCGGCACCTGGTGTCCCAACTGCAACGATGCGGCTCCGCTGATCGCGCAGTGGGCCGAGGAGTACGGCCCGAAGGGCCTGGAAGTCGTCGGTCTCGCTTACGAGTACACCGGTGATGCAGAGCGCGACGCCGAGATGGTGCGGCGCTACGTCGAGCGCCACGACGCCCACTACGTTCATCTCCTCGCCGGCACGAGCGACAAGGCGCAGGCCTCCGAGACCCTGCCGGATCTCACCGAGATCCTCGCTTTTCCGACGCTCGTCTTTCTCGATCGCGAGCATCGTGTCGTGAGGGTCTACTCGGGCTTCGCCGGTCCGGGCACCGGTGAGCACTTCGATCTGCTGCGTGAGCAGCTCGTCGAAATTCTGCAGGAGCTGACGGCGGACTCTGCGGCGACGGCGGCTCTTTGAGCGACGACCCGGCGCCGCCCCGGGAGCGGCCGAGCTGGGGCCTCGCTCTGGCTTTGGCGCTGCTCTTCGTCCTGCTGGGAGGAACGCAGCTCGATCGCTACGGCGTCACCTGGGACGAGGCTCTCGGCGACTTCTTCTTCGGCGAGCGCTACCTTTCGTACTTTCTGTCCTTCGACGCCCGATACCTCGACTTCGAGGCGGATCCCTATCCCGAGGGTCACGTGCCCGATCTGCGGGCTTCGCCGTTTCGGGTGCGTCCCTGGGAGTACTACCCACTCGCCAACATCCTGGCGGCGGCCACCTCGAGGGTGACGAGCGCCGCCGGCCTCTTCGATCCGCTCGACGGCTTTCACGCCGTGAATCTCTGGCTCGGCGCTGGCTTTCTCGTGCTGCTCTTCGTCTTTGCGGAGATGCGCTGGGGCCTGGCACCGGCCCTGCTGGCGTCGGTCGGGCTTCTGTCGATGCCGCGCGTCGTCTGTCACGCTTTGGCGAACATCAAGGACTTTCCAGAGATGGTGCTGTTCAGCGCCGCGCTGCTCGCCTTCGTGACCGCCTGGGAGAAGGGATCGGTACGGGGGGTGCTCGGTGCTGGAGCACTCACCGGACTTGCCCTGGCGGCCAAGGCGAACGCGCTCTTCCTCGCTCCCATCTACTTGCTGTGCCTCATCGTCGGCGGCTTGCCGAACGTCTGGGAGGGGCGCTTCCGCGAGCTTGCGGCAGCGGGCCTCGGAGCCGCGGCTCTCGGCGTCGCCTTGCCCGTCGCACTCTGGCCGTATCTCTGGCCGGATCCGATCGGTCGCATCGGAGAGCACCTGAGCTACGTTTCGGGGCAGGTTTTTCAAGTGCGAGAAGAGAGCCTCCTGTCGCCTCTTCAGGCGCTGCTCTTCACGACGCCGCCGCTGATGCTCCTGGCCGGTGCGATCGGTCTGATCCCGTTGGCGCAGGCGCTGCGTCGCCGCGACCGCCTCGCTGCGCTGCTCTTTTCGTGGACTCTGGTGACGTTGGGGCGGATGTACCTTCCAGGTGCCGTCAACTTCGACGGCATCCGTCATTTTCTCGAGTTGCTGCCCGCGCTGACGCTGCTCGCGGCCTGGGGAGCCTTCTGGCTGCAGGAGCGCGTCCCCAGGGCGTGGGGGGTTCCGCTCCTCGTCGGTCTCGTGATCTCGGGATCGCTGGTCGCGAGCGTGAGGGCGCATCCTCATCAGATCGCCTACTGGAACGCTCTGACGGGCGGGACGCCCGGTGCCTTCCAGCGCGGTCTGCCGCAGGCCGGGGACTACTGGGGCATGAGCTACCGCCAAGGGCTCGAGTGGATCCGCGAGAACGCACCGGAAGGTTCGGTGCTGGCCGTCCCTCTGATCGAGCACGCGGTCGCGGTGCAGGCACCGCTCCGGCTTCGGAGTGACATTGGCCTGGCCCACATCTCCATTCCGCAGACGCCTCAGGTCCCGGAGGGCGCTGTGCAGATGCTGCGCGGTCTCGGATCCGAGCGCCCCGTGTTCGTGATGTACGTGGTACGACGCGACTGGCGCAATCGCCTGACGGACGAATGTGATGCGCTGCCTGCCGTCGCCGAATGGGATCTGGAGGGAGCCGTTCTCTTGCGGATCGTGCGCTATCCGCAGAGTCCGATCGCGCCGCTCTGAGACGAAGCCAGGGCGACGAAGTCACCGGCCTCGACCGCTGCTAAGCTGCGCGCGACCCAATGTCCGCCTCCGACTCTTTCCCCGACGCCTCCGCCGAGCAGGAGGAGTTCGAAGCCCTCGCTCCTGCGGCCGCCGAGGCTCTGGCATCCGAGCTGCGCCGTGAGCTCGAGCGTCACGAGCGCCTCTACTACCGCGACGGCCAACCGGAGATCAGCGACCGCGAGTTCGACGCCCTCCTGCGGCGTCTCGAGACGCTCGAGGGAGTGCATCCAGCCGTGCGCACGGTCGACAGCCCGACGCAGCGCGTCGGCGGTGAGCCGCTCGAAGGCTTCGAGCAGGTACCGCACGATCCGCCAATGCTGTCGCTCGACAACGCCTACGGTAGCGAGGAGCTGGGTGAGTGGGGCGGACGACTCGACCGGCTGCTCGCGGGCGATCCCTGCCACTTCGTCGCCGAGCTGAAGGTCGACGGCGTCTCGATCTCGCTGCTCTACGAGGACGGTGTCTTGACGCAGGCGGCGACGCGCGGCAACGGTCGGGTAGGCGACGTCGTCACGGAGAACGTGCGCACGATCCGCTCGGTGCCGCTACGGCTCGAAGGTGCGCCGGCGCGCCTGCTCGTGCGCGGCGAGGTCTTCATGCCGCGCTCGGTCTTCGCCGAGCTGAACGAACAGCGCGAGCAGGACGGTCTGCCGCTCTACGTCAATCCACGCAATACGACGGCCGGGACGATTCGCCTTCTCGACAGTCGCGAGGTGGCGTCGCGCCGTCTCGACTGCGTCGTTTACGACGTTGCCGAGCCGACGCTCGCCGAAACGCATGCAGAGGCGCTCGAGGCCCTCGCTTCGTTTGGACTGCCGGTGCACGACGGCTGGCGTCGCTGCGATGCGCTCGAATCGGTCGAGACCTACATCGAGGAGTGGGAGCAGAAGCGGGCTGCCCTCGACTTCGACACCGACGGTGTCGTCGTCAAAGTCGATGAACTCTCTCTTCGGGAAGAGGTCGGCTTCACGTCGAAGGCGCCGCGTTGGGCGGTTGCCTACAAGTTCGAAGCGGAGCAGGCGCGAACCCGAGTTCTCGAGATCGGTGCGCAGGTTGGGCGGACCGGGGCCCTGACCCCCGTCGCTCTGCTCGAGCCGGTCTTCGTCGCTGGAACGACCGTGCAGCGTGCGACGCTTCACAACTACGAAGATCTTGCCCGCAAGGACGTGCGCGTCGGAGACACGGTCGTGCTGGAGAAGGGCGGCGACATCATTCCCAAGGTCGTCGAGGTGGTGCTCGACGAGCGTCCGGAAGACTCCGAACCGTTCATCGAACCCGAGGTGTGCCCGGTCTGCGGACAGCCGCTCGTGCGCTTCGAGGGCGAAGTCGCTCTACGCTGTGTCAATCCGGCCTGTCCGGCGATCGTTCGCGAGAGCGTCCGTCATTTCGTCAGCCGGAACGCAATGCACATCGAAGGGCTCGGCGACAAGCTGGTCGACCAGCTCCTGAACGAAGGGCTGATCGAGGACTACTCCTCGCTCTACTCACTTCGCGCAGAGGACCTGATGGGTCTCGAGGGCTGGGGGGCGAAGTCGGCTCAGAAGCTGCTCGCCGAGATCGAGAAGAGCAAGGAGCGAGGACTGGGGCCGCTCCTGCACGCGCTCGGCATTCGCTTCGTCGGCGAGCGCGTCGCGGGCATTCTGGCGTCGCACTTTGGAAGCCTCGAAGCGCTGCGCAGTGCGACTCACGAACAGCTCGTTCAGGTCCATGAGATCGGCCCCAAGGTCGCCGAGAGCCTCGAAGCTTTCTTCGCCCACGAAGGCAACGGCGAGCGACTCGAGAAGCTCGTCTCTGCGGGGGTCAGCGTCGAGGGGGAGTTGGCGGCGGCCGGCGAGAAGCCCCTGGTGGGCAAGACGATCGTGCTCACCGGGACGCTGCAGCGCTTGAAACGGCGCGAGGCGAAAGCCGGGCTCGAGGCCCTCGGGGCTCGCGTCTCGGGGTCCGTCTCGAAGAAGACCGATCTGCTGATCGCGGGCGAGGGCGCCGGAAGCAAGCTCGCCAAAGCGGAGGAGCTGGGCGTCGAGGTGGCCGACGAAGAGGCCCTCGAGGCGTTGCTGGGGGATCTGGGCTGAGGGCCGCTTCAGCTAGGTCGCCAGAGCTTCGTCGGATCGCTGGGGTCGAATGGTGCGTGGTCGGATCGCCTCGAGACTGCCTCCGTCACCGTGAGGACTTGGGTCCGGTCGCCGCGTCGTCAGCCACTGGCTGCGCTTCGCTTGCCAGCGTCTGATCTCCGACGACGTGAGAGTAGGGCCCAAGCCCTGGCAAGCGACGCGGCCGGAGGCCGCATGGATCAGCGAACGACGTCGACCTTTCGGTTGTCAAAGGCCGTCGTTCGCGAGGGGCGAACGGAGGCGTTCTGAACAGGATCAACAGGCTCCGTTCGCCTGAGCGCAGGCTGGCTCAGCCAGCCGGAGCATCGTTCAGGATAAGCGCAGGGCTGGTAACCACCAGCCCAAGCCCAGGCAAGCGACGCGAGCGAAGCTCGCAGGGGGCGAACGGAGGCGCTCTGAACAGGATCGACAGGCTCCGTTCGCCTGAACGCAGGCTGGCTTGCCAGCCGGAGCATGGTTCAGGGCGAACGCAGGGCTGATATCCATCAGCCCGAGTACGCTACCGTTCAATTTCGAAGTCCAGCTCGCCGGTCTCTTCCGGCTCGAGCTGGATGACCACGGTCTCCTGGATGGGCAGCAGGACGCGGTGGGTCTTTTCGCCGAACGGCACGTTCATCTCGTAGTAGCCCTCGTCGCTGATGCGGATGAGGTCGGCGCGTGTGCCCTTGAGATTGAGGGTC
>JBCCLJ010000034.1:0-42638 GCA_039026915.1 Acidobacteriota bacterium | reverse complement strand
TCGCGCGTTCCGCGCGAACCTGCACGGCAAATTCCCTATCCGAGTGCAGGGCGGGCGGCGCTGCGCTGGCCCTGGGCCAAACACCACGACGACCAAGCAAGAGCGCGTGCCGCAAGGAGTACGATGGGCGATGAGAGGACGTGCCCAATGCCCCGTTTAAAAACGCTGCTCCTCGTCGGCGGCCTTCTCCATCTCATCGGTTCGGTAGCGTTGGCTTGCTCCTGCGGACGAGTCGGAGAACGGCGGACCGTGCAGGAGCAGATCGAACGCACGATCGAGCTCGGGGCTCCGCTGCTTCTCGCCGAGGTCGCCTACTCCGAGCCCTTCATCGAGACGCTCACATACCCCGGTGACAATCTGTCGGTGCGAACGCGCGAACGACGAATGGTCCGCCTACTCCTGGTTGTCCATGAGGCTTGGAACTGGAAGAAGACGGTTCGATGGGCTGTCACCAAGTCCGGAGGATCGCCAGCCTGCGGAGTCAACTATTGGACGGGAGGCCTCTTCTTTCTTCAGGGGGGCGTCCGGTCGGACGGGTCGCTCTCACTTCACACTTGCGCCCAAAGTCTCACGCGCCCTGGGCGAATCGATCGCTCTCGGCTGCCGGAGCCCGGCTATCGCAGGACATGGGACGCAGCGGGCAGGCGAGATCTCGAGGACGAGTTGAGCGAAGTTCTTGCCGGACTGAGGCCTGGCTGCAGCGGATCCGCCGGGACTCTAGAAGCCGCATTTCATGCTCGCAGCAGGAAGGACGACGGAACGATCGCCTGGGCGGACTTCGCCCCAACTGGCAAGGAGACCGACTACGGTCTCTGGTTCTCAGTGTTTTACCGGGGTGAGGAGCGTCGCCCCCTGATGTACACCGGAAGCGGTGCCGCAGATCGAAGGTGTTGGCTCGTCTACGAGGCGAACCATGAAACCGGCGAAGGTTTCAGTGCCTGGGTCCCTCCTTTTGAGGGTGCACACTTTCCCGCCATTCGACGCTCTTCGGAAGCCGAGTTCCCGAAGGGCGACTATCGTGTCGAGGTGTTGAGACGCCCGCTGGGCAAGTTCTTGTGGAAGAGCCCGTAGGCAACTGAAGAATGGACTACAGCAGCGCATCCCACTGCGGAGCGACGTAGATCTCGTGCTCGCGCCAGTCGGCTCCGTCGTTCTCGAGCTCGGCTTTCAGGAAGGCCACCGGGAAGCCCTTGTTGCCCGATTTCGTCACGAGGCGGGACGCTCGCACGCCGACGGCATCGCCTTCGGCGCGTTCGCTGAAGCTGCCGCCCATGGCGAATCCGAGCAGCACGATCGGTCCTCCGAGACTCGACGGCAACTCGATCTCGAAGACGTCCCAGGTCTTCTTGCTCTTCTTCGTCTTCTCGCCCAGATAGGTGAAGCGCTGCACCTCGACCTCCCGCTCTTCGGTCACCCGGTTCGTCGTCGGATTGCCGAAGTGGCGGTAGATCCGCGTGTGGTCGGCGGCAACGCCACGCTCCTGAAGGAAGGCGGCAACCTCGCGCCAGGTGTAGCCCTTGTTCCGCAGGGCCTCGACAGCCTCTCGGTATTCCTCCAGGGGTACCTTCGGTGGAGCTGCTTTGGCGGCCGCCGTGATGTCTTTGAGATTCAAAGCTGCTTCTCCTGTTGTTTGCAACAGAATACAACAAATCTCAACGATACGCTACAGAGGCGCGCCGAGCCGTCTCAGCGAGGCTCGTGAGCTCCCTGCAGCTGAGCTTCGAGCGCTCCTAGACGTCGCTCACTCACCTCCATCAGGCGGCGAAGCGTCTCGATCTCACTTTGCTGCTCCTGGAGCACCTTCGTCAGCACTCCGACGATGTCGGTCGGCGCCAGCGTCGCTCGGTCCGGCGTCGCAACGAGCTCCGGCACGTCTTCCGCGATGAAGCCCACCTGCGGATCGTTCGGCTCGACCCTGTAGTTGTACTGCACTGGCTCGAGGGCCTGCAGTGCCGAGAACGCCACCTCGGCGGTGAGCGGAACGATGTTCTCCTTGAGCGCGCGACTCGATGCATTGGTCCAGACGCCGGCCCCCGAGAGATGCGCGCCGGAGACCTGTGCGTGGATCGGGTGCAGAGGGTCGAACGTGTTGGCGAACGTCGAGTCCATGTGAACAGCAATCTGGCCGTCGCGATCGATCATCATGCGCTCGATGTTCCGGGTCGCGAAGTAGAGCGCCGGGTTGGGCGCTACAGCGCTGCCCGTCGGGCGCACGTTGAAGAAGCCCGAGCCCACACCGAACGACGCTCCCGAGTAGCCGAAGTTGAAGGCTGGGCCGGAAATGAGGTCGGGTCCGATTCCCGAGAAGATGTCAGACGTCGGCGGCCCGCCGATATGGAGATCCCCCTGCGGGTTCGAACTGTTGATGCCGACCCCTCCGGCAGCCAGTCGCAGGAGCCCACTCCCAGCGCTCGGAAGGATCCGCAACGGCGTGAATCCATCGCTGAGATTGGTCACCTCAAACGCGATCGAGTCTGCGATCACCCGCCAGTCGGTGCCGCCGCCTTCGAACCGAATGTCGGGTATTCCACCGACGATGTGGAGGTCAGAGAGCGGCGCATTCGTGCCGAGGCCGAGATCGCCGCTGTTTTCGAGGTAGAGCGCGTTGTCGGGCGCGCCGTTCTCGATGACAAAGGGAAAGCGAGTCACACTGGGCGACGAAGACTCCTCTGTTGAGTAGATTGCGTAGTCCGAATCGCCATCTCCAGCCTGGGGGAAGTCGACGGACCACCCCCAGTCGGTCTCGGTGCCGGTTCCTTCAGGCGTCGTGTCCTCGAGGTGAATGGAAGGGGTGGCCGCGCTGTCGTTGACGACCTCCGAGCGCACCGAGTGAACCTCGCCCTCGGACCCCGATCGTTCGAGCCGCACGTCTACCTCGGGAGCTCCTCCTCGCAGCCGAAGCGCTCCGAATCGCGAGCGCACCACTGCTTCTTCGGTTCGCCGATCGGAGGAATCACTGCCCGCCATCGAGTGCAGGGCGTACTTGTAGGCCCCGTCGAGCAGGGGCAACCCGTCGCTCAGCTCGGCCAAATCGAGGCTCGGGACTTCTCCCGGTCCGAAGGTTCCCTGCAACCGAGCGCCGTTCGGAGCCACGACACTCACGACGACAGGCTCGGTGTACGTCGGCCAAACGAGCTGGCCCGCAACCCAAGTCGGTCGGTCGCGATCCTCTGAAGACAGTGGCTGAGTCAGCAAGGGCGCAGACGTCAACGCGATCGCCGCGAGGATCCATCCGATCAAAAGGCTTGACGGAGGCCCCTGCGGGAGAGCGGCACGAGCGAAGCAGAGTCGAGACATGATGAGTTCTCCACGTGAGTGAGGGATGTACGAGGACTACGGAGTTCTGCTCTCGAGCCGGCCACTCGGAGCTACTCTCGAGGCCGTCTGAGAGGATGGGTCGAATACTCCCGAACAGTCCCTGGAGGCCCCTGCATGACGAAGCGAGCCGCTCTCGCGCTCGGCGCCATCACACTCATACTTGCCTGCGGTCCCCCGAAGGACGATTTCGAGCCGATCTCTCTCACTCATCTGGAGGGCGACGAGACACTCACCGTCGACGTCTGGGCCGACAACTGGTTCGCGCTCTACGCTGGGCATCAACTCGTCGCCGAAGACTCTGTACCGTTCGCGACGGAGCGTTCGTTCAACGCGGAGCGCTTCCTCTTTCGCGCCACCCTGCCCCTGCACCTCAGTCTCGTCGTTCGCGACTACCTCGAGAACGACACGGGGCTCGAGTACATCGGCTCCGGAAGGCAGCAGATGGGAGACGGAGGGCTCATCTTCCAGGTGCGCGACGAGGCCGGTGAAACGCTCGCCGTCAGCGACGAAGCGGTGCGCTGCCTGGTCGTGCACCGCGCGCCGCTCGACAAAGGGTGCGCGTCGTCCGAGGATCCGTTCAGAGACTGCGCTGCCGAGGTCGTTCCGGAGCCCGGGAACTGGAAGGCGCCGGATTACGACGACGGCGCCTGGCCAGCGGCCGTGGTGCATTCCGCAAGCTCGGTACGCCCGAAGGGCGGCTACGACCAGATCGAGTGGGATGCCGGCGCTCGCCTGATCTGGAGCGAAGACCTCGAGACCGACAACACTCTTCTCTGCCGATTCACGGTCAGCCGGTCACCGGTATGAGCGGACTCTCCGCTTTCGACTGGGTCGTTGTGGCGCTCTACTTCGCGGGCCTGTTCTGCGTCGTCGCGTTCGTCAGTCGCAGGAAGCAGGAAACCTCCGCCGACTACTTCCTCGCCGGGCGAAACGTCGGCTTCTTCGCCATCGGCGCTTCGATCTTCGCGTCGAACATCGGCTCGGAACACATCGTCGGCTTGGCGGGCCAAGGCGCATCGACCGGGCTGGCGATGGCCCACTATGAGCTCCACGCCTGGATCGTCGTGCTGCTCGCCTGGCTCTTCGTCCCCTTCTACTACCAGTCGAAGGTGTTCACGATGCCAGAGTTCCTCGAGCGTCGCTTCGGTCCCGGACCGCGCTGGATTCTGTCGCTCGTTTCGCTCGCCGCCTACGTTCTGACCAAGGTCTCCGTCACCGTCTATGCCGGGGCGGTCGTCTTCGAAACGTTGCTCCCCGACACCTTCGGCAGTCCGCAGAACGCCTTCTGGGTCGGAGCCGTTTCGACGGTTCTGCTCACCGGGGTCTATACCCTGGCGGGCGGTCTGCGCGCGGTTCTCACGACGGACGCCGTGCAGGCCTTCCTCCTGCTCATCGGCTCGACGGCGATCACCGTGCTCGGCCTTCAGCGGCTCGGCGGCTGGGGTGAGCTGCGCGCCTTCGCAGCCGAAAGCGTCGCGGACTACGCGCTGTGGCGTCCCCTCTCCGACCCCGAATTTCCCTGGCTCGGACTCCTCATCGCTTCACCGATCGTCGGCATCTGGTACTGGTGTACCGACCAGTACATCGTGCAGCGCACGCTCGCCGCCAAGGATCTGACGAGCGCGCGGCGTGGCGCACTCTTCGGCGCCTTCCTCAAGGTCTGGCCGGTGCTCATCTTCCTCATCCCCGGTCTGATTGGCGCGGCGCTGCACAGCCGTGGACAGCTGACGATTCCGACCGATGCTTCGGGAGCACTCGTCGGCGACCAGGTCTTCCCGACGCTGGTGAGCACGCTGCTCCCCCAGGGACTGCGCGGGCTCGTCGTCGCCGGTCTGTTGGCCGCTCTGATGAGCTCGCTCTCGTCGCTCTTCAACTCCACCGCGACGCTGTTCACCGTCGACGTCTACGAGAAGCTCCGTCCAGGAGCGTCCGAGCAGCGCCTCGTCGCCGTCGGTCGGTTCGCCACGGCGGTCGTCGTCGCGCTCGGTCTCCTGTGGATCCCGATCATGCCGGCGATCTCGGAGGGCGGCCTCTACCAGTACCTGCAGAACGTTCAGGGCTATCTGGCGCCGCCGATCACAGCCGTCTTTCTCTTCGGACTCGCCAGCCGGCGCATCAACGCGCGCGGCGCGACGTGGGGACTCGCCGTCGGCTTCGTCGCCGGCATGGGCAAACTCCTGCTTCAAGCCGGCTTCGGCGAAGGCAAGAGGGAGAGTCCCGCGCTCCTGGCCTTCGTCGCCGACATCAACTTCCTGTACTTCTCGGGCGTCCTCTTTCTGCTCAGCGCTCTGGTGCTCGTGTTCGCCTCCCGGACAGCTCCGCCGCCGGCAGCGGAGCAGCTGGAGGGACTGACGTTCGGCGCCATCGACCGCGAGGCCGTGCGCGAGAGCTGGGATCGCCGAGACGTCGCTGCAACGGTCGTCGTGCTCGGGCTGGTCGCGGCGATCTACCTGTACTTCTCCTTCTGGCTCTAGAGAGAGCTCACGCCGGAAGCGCGAGGAGAGAGACCAGGTGGAGCGCTCCCGCAGCGCCGGCGCCCCAGATCAGCGAGCGCGAGAAACCGCTGTCGAAGTCGTAGCTCGGATGGTCGTGGAGCAGGGCGTGCAGCCCGATGTGAACGATCGCGAAGAGATCGATGCCCCTCTGGAAGGTCGGCGCGTCGAACCAGCGCAGGGTCGCCATCATCAGAGGGACGTGAAGCAGCGTGAAGACGATGAAGGCCTGGTGCTCTCCCAGGGATCGCAGTCCCGGCAGGATCTTCCACTCCTTTCGATGGACAGCGTCGAGCTCGTGGGCCCAGAGCAGACTGACCGTCAAGAAAAAGAGGGGACTCATGATCCCCGCGCTGACGCCGCCGGGAAGGTCACCTTCCGGCCCGCGCAAAGGCCGCAGCGATCGACTCGTCGAACGGCGGTTCGAGCACGCCTTCTTCCGTGATGATCGCTGCGACCAGTTCGGCCGGGGTGACGTCGAACGCGAAGTTCATTCCTTCGGTCCCCGCAGGCGCCACCGCCTGACCACCGAGATGCGTGACCTCGTTGCCGTCGCGCTCTTCGATGGGGATGTCCTGCCCAGAGGGCGTATGACGGTCGATCGTCGACAGGGGCGCCGCGACGTAGAAGGGCACGCCGTGACGGTGCGCCAGCACCGCGACCGTATAGGTGCCGATCTTGTTGGCAACGTCGCCGTTGGCCGCGATGCGATCGGCGCCGACGACGACCCGATCGACGAGGTCGCGACTCACGAGTGCGCCGATGCTCGAGTCGGTGACGAGGCGGTGTGGGATGTCGAGCTTGCCGAGCTCCCACGACGTGAGCCGGGCGCCCTGCAGCAGGGGCCTCGTTTCGTCCACCCAGACCATGCCCAGACCGCCGCGCGCGTGCGCCGCACGGATCACGCCGACCGCCGTTCCAAAACCTCCAGTGGCGAGGCCGCCTGCGTTGCAGTGCGTCACGACGCGGTCGCCCTGCTGGAAGAGCGCAGCGCCGTTCTCGCCCATGCGCCGGTTCGTCTCGATGTCGTCGGCGTGCAGCTCCTGGGCCCAGGCGAGAACCGCAGCGGCGCGCTCGGCGTCGGTCGCGAAGTCGCGCTGAGCCAGCTCCCGACCGAGGTCGAGCGCCCACTGGAGATTGACGGCGGTGGGCCTCGTCGTCTCGAGGAAGTCGGCCGCCTCGAGGATCTTCTCGAGGTTCCCTTCCGGGCTCGCGATGACCAGACCGAACGCGGCCGCCACGCCGATCGCCGGCGCACCGCGCACGGCCAGGCGACGGATCGCATCGGCGACGATCTCGGTCGACGCGCAGTCGATCCAGACCTCCTCGGCCGGCAGGAGCGTCTGGTCGAGGAGCAGGAAGCGCCCGTCTTCCCAGCGCATCGGAGTGAAATCTTCGTTGAGGGTCATCGCGGTCTCCTGGAGTCGGCCGTCGCCTGAAAGGCCCGTCCTGAAGTAGGTGGCGGCGATCCGCATTGTCCCACGCCTCGTACGAACGAGGCAGTGCTCCCTACGTTCGCGTTTGCGAGCCCGCGGGATAGTCTCGCGGCTCGATCTCGCGACGACTCATCACAGCAGCGACGAAGGAAGAGACCATGAAGGGCGATCCTCGCAAGCGCGGATTCTCGACGCGTGCCGTGCACGCTGGCCAGGCCCCGGAGCCGGTCACCGGAGCCGTGGCGGTGCCGATTTTCCAGACATCCACCTACGTGCACCCGGGCCTCGGAGAGAGCAAAGGCTTCGACTACGCTCGCACGACGAACCCGACCCGCACCGCCCTCGAAGAGAACGTCGCAGCGCTCGAGGGCGGCCACCGAGGCCATGCGTTCGCCTCGGGCATGGCGGCGATCTCGACGCTGATGACGCTCGTGCACGCTGACGATCACGCGGTCTTTTCGGCCAACGTCTACGGCGGGACCTATCGCTTCATCGAGCAGGTTCTCGATCGCTATCGGGTCCGCGCCACCTGGGTCGATACGACGGACCTGCAGGCCGTCCAGGACGCCTTGCAGGAGAGCACCAAGCTCGTCTTCCTCGAGTCACCGACGAACCCGATGATGGAGGTCACCGACATCGCCGCCGTCGCCGAGCTCGCGTCGACGGTCAGCGCGACAGTGGCGGTCGACAACACCTTCATGTCGCCCTACTTCCAGCAGCCTCTCGATCTCGGTGCCAACGTCGTCGTGCACTCGACGACCAAGTTCCTCAATGGCCACTCGGATTCCATCGGCGGCGTGCTGGTGACGGACAGCGAGGAGCTCTCCGACTGGTTCGCGTTCGTACAGAAGTCGGCTGGCGGCATCCTGTCTCCGTTCGACGCTTTCTTGACGATGCGCGGCATCAAGACGCTGGGCGTGCGAATGGAGCGGCACGAATCGAACGCCAACGCGGTCGCCAGATACCTGGACCAACACGGCAAGGTGGCCGCGGTGCACTACCCTGGCCTCGAGGCGTTTCCGGGCCACGGACTGCAGCGCCAACAGTCGACGGGCTTCGGAGCAATGATCTCGTTCGAGGTCGAGACGTTCGAGCGGGCGAAGACGGTGCTCGACGCCTTCGAGGTCTTCAGCCTCGCAGAGAGCCTGGGGGGCGTCGAGTCGCTGGCCTGCCATCCGGGCTCGATGACGCATGCCTCCGTGCCGGCGGAGCGTCGAGCCGAACTCGGCATCGGCGACGGCCTCGTGCGCCTCTCCGTCGGCATCGAGGACGAGGCGGATCTGCTGGACGACCTCGGACAGGCGCTCGACCGCCTTGACTGAGCGCGTCGGCTAGCCGTTGCGCAGGACGTCGACCGGGTCGAGTCGCAGCGCGCGACGCGCCGGGCCGAGTGCCGAGACGAGACCGATGCAGACCAGCAGCACGGCGGCCATCGGCACGACGAAGGGCACGTTGCGACCACCCGCCTGATCGATCGGGAAGCGCGCGTCGACGAAGGTGGCGAGAGCAGCTCCGAGAAGGGCGCCGAGCAGGAGTTGCACGGCCACCCGCCGAAAGACGCCGGCGAGAAGGTTCGTGCTCTGGCCTCCCAGAGCCACGCGCACACCGATTTCGTGACGACGCTGCTGGACGGTGAAGGAGGCGAGAGCCGACATGCCCGCCGCAGAGAGGAGCAGCACGACGAAGGTGGCGAGCACCACCACCGTCGCTCCGAGGCTGTTGCCGAGTCGCTCCCGCTGGAAGGTTTCGCTCAGGGTGCGTACCTCGTCGAGCCGGTAGCCGCCGAGTCGCGCTACGGTGACGGCGCGAAGGTGACTCGCTGCCGCCTGCACGTCGTCGGTGCGCCGCAGTCGCAGCGTCACGGCAAACTCACCCGACGGCGGGCTTTCGGCGGGCACGTAGACGGTTCCGTGCGTCTTGTAGGCCGGAAGGTTACCGACGACGCCGACGATCTCCCACCCGTTCGCAAGGTCGGAGCCTGCCGCACGGAGGCGCTGACCCAAGGGGTCGCGGTCCCCGAAGTGCCGCTCGACGAAGCGTTGATCGACGATCGCCGAGCGGGCCTCGGCCGCGAAGTCCGCCGGCGCGAAGCCGCGGCCCATGAGCTGAGGCGTCTCGACGGTGACGAAGAACTCGGAGCCCACGTGGTTGACTCGCGCCGAGAGCGTCGCCGTCTCGTCGACCGTGGAGCCTTTCGTCGCTTCGATCTCGAGTCGCGCCCAAGGCTCCACGCCTGAAAGCCGGTGCGACACGCCCACCGATTCGACCGAAGGACCTGCTGACAGCGCTTGGAGCCAGGGCACCGGATCGACGTCCGCGGGTTCTGTCGGCGCGTCCGCGGGCAGGACGCGCGCCGTCAGATAGCGCTCGGCGTCGAGACCCGTTCCTGCCAGGCTCGTCTTGACCGTGCCCCAGGCGAGCTCGCAGGCGGAAGGGAGGACCGCCATGGAGACGCCGACCTGGACGATGACGAGAAAAGTCCAGGTGGCGCCGAGCTGGACGACCGAACGGCTACCGAGGAGGCTCGATCCCAGCCGCATGCGCGGGCCGGTGGCCTGGAGTGCGGGCCAGAGTCCGGCGATCAGCGCTGCGACAACGCCGAGGGCCACGGCAAAGAGCACCGTCCTCGGGGAGAGGCCGAAGTGCATCCAGAAGGGCGGTGCTCCGTCGAGAGCCGATCCGAGGCGAGCTTCGAGAAGCTCCAACACCAACCGGGCGCAGGCCAGAGCGATCGCGGCGGCGAAGAGCGACAGCACGAGCGACTCGACGAACAGCTGAGCGACGATCCGCGCGCGGCCGGCGCCGAGCGCGTAGCGGGCCGCGAACTCTTCCCGGCGCGAGGCGATACGCGCATAGACGAGAACCGCGACGTTGGCACAGGGCGGCAGCAGGAGAAGCACGAGAAAGACGACGACCAGACGCAGGGCCCACTGCACGGCGCCCGGCTCGAGGTCGTCGGTGAAGGCGTAGGAGTAGGGCATCGCGCGCAGTTCGAAGGTCTCACCGGCACGGCGCTCGCGGGCCGTCCCGAGAGCATCGAGCTCGGCCTGCAGAGCGTCGCGGGTCGTACCAGGGGCGAGCCGAGCGAACGTCGTGCCGTAGGGGCCGGGATCGAGCGCTGCGCTGTCGCTGGAGCGGAGCGGAATCCACAGCGCGTGGTTCACGGGGAAGGAGAAGCCCTCCGGCATGACGCCGACGATCGTGTGAGAACGCCCGTCGATTTCGAGAGACTTGCCGATGATGTCGGCATCCTGCCCGAAACGAGAGATCCAGAGAGGCCATCCCAGTACCGCGACCGCCGGCGCCCCAGGCTCCTCATCGTCGTCCACGAGAGCTCGGCCCAGATGAGGCGGCGCGCCCGCGAGTCGAAAGCCGGAGGCCGAGATTTCTGCCAGCGGTTGCCTGCGAACGTCCTGGGAGAAGGCGACGGAGCGCTCGCGGGTCCGGAAGGCTCCGACCTCTTCGGCCGCGCGCAGTGACGAGCGCCATCGATCGAAGTCTCTGCGGTCGGTGGCGTGCCGACGTCCGTCTTCGACGAGCCAGGTCTGGATCGCCACCAGGCGATCGCCCTCGGGAACGGGGAGACGCGGCCAGAAGACGGTTTCCAGGAAAGCGAAGACGACGGTGGCCAGGCCGATGGCGACGGTCATCGCCACCACGCTGACGAGCGAGAGCCCCCACGCACTGCGCAGTCGGCGGAGCGCCAGCTTGACGTCGAGGGTGAGACTCTCGAGCCAGGGAAGCCCCCGCACTTCGCGACTCGCTTCACGCAGCTGTGCCACGCCGCCGAGATCGACGCGAGCGCGCCGCTGCGCCTCGGCTTCGCTGCAGCCTCGGGCGCGGTAGTCGGCGGCCGCCATCTCGAGATGAGCGGCGATCTCGGCGTCGAGCTCCTCGTCGAAGGTACGCCGCCGCACGAAGGCGTGCATTCGAGCGAGCCCGCGGCGCAGCTCCGACAACTTCAGCCCTCCACCGGACGCAGAACCCGCTCGATGACGCCGGAGACCCGCTCCCAGTTCTCCGTCTCGAGCTGGAGCTGGCGCAGGCCGGAGCGCGTCAGGGAGTAGTACTTGGCACGGCGATTGTTGTCGGACGTTCCCCACTCGGCGGAGATCCAGCCCTTCTGCACGAGCCGGACGAGACAGAGGTAAACCGTTCCCTGGTTGACGACGAGAGCCTCTTCTCCGACCTGCTCGATACGCTGTGCAATGCCGTAGCCGTGCAGCGGGCCGAGCTGCTCGAGCGTCTTGAGAACCATGAGGTCGAGCGTGCCCTGCAGGATGGAGGAACGGTCTTTCGGCATGTTGACTCCTTTGGGATGCCAAGAGGGAGCTTAACGGCGCTTCCTCTGGGATGTCAAGAGGAGCCGAGCCCCCTTGCCAAGGTCATGTAACAATAGAAGTTGCATGAAGAGAGACAGCCGGCTTTCCCGAGCACTGCACGTGATTCTCCACTTGGCCGAGTGCGAAGCACCAATGACCTCGACCACGTTGGCGAAGATCGTCGGTACGAACGCCGTCGTGGTGCGCCGCACCTTGGCGGGCCTGCGCGAGCGAGGTCTCGTCGCGTCGGCACGAGGTCATGGTGGTGGCTGGACCTTGACCTGCGATCTGGGGGAGACGTCGCTGCGCGACGTGCACGCGGCGCTGGGAGCACCGCGGTGCATCGCCCTGTCTCGCCCCGGAGAAGACTCGAGCTGCCTCGTCGAGCAAGCGGTGAACCGGGCCCTCGGAGAGGCATTCGACGAAGCGGAAGCACTGCTCCTCGCCCGCTTCGAAGAGGTGAGCCTCGCCAGTCTGAGCGCTGACTTCGGTGAGCGGCTCGCGGAGCACTTCGAGGCCATCGAGAGGATTCGCAAATCATGACGACCCGACCCAACCCTTTCCTCGAGATGTTCCGAGATCGAGAGCAGGCCTCTCGCTACTCCGAAGGCCCTGCGCTCTTCATGCCGGGCTTCGCGGACGTCCATCGCATGGCGGGCGTGCTGATCCGAGAACGAGCTCCCGGCGCCGCGCATGTTCTGGTTCACGGGGCCGGCGGAGGGCTGGAGCTGGAGGCCTTCGCTCGCGAGAATCCGGAGTGGCAGCTGCACGGTGTCGATCCGGCGGAGCCGATGCTCGCTGCGGCTCGAGAGCGGCTCGGGCCGCTGAACGAGCGCGTGACGCTCCAGCTGGGCTTCGCGGAGAACGTCCCCCCGGGGCCCTTCGACGCGGCGACGAGTCTCCTGACCCTCCACTTTCTCGAGGCCGAAGAACGACTCCGAACCGTCGCCGAGCTCCTCCGACGTTTGAAACCCGGCTCCCCTCTGATCGTCGCCCACTGCAGCTTTCCCCAGGGCGAGAGCGAGCGAGACGCTTGGCTGAACCGCTACCGAGATTTTGCGATCGCTTCCGGCGCCGACCGGGAGATGGCAGAGTCCGCGCGCGAGGCCGTCTCCGAGACGGTGCCCCTCTTCGATCCTGAGCGAGAGGAGGAGATTCTTCGAAGCGCGGGCCTCGAGGAGATCGCCATCTTCTACACGGCCTTCACCTGGCGCGGATGGGTCGGGTACGCCCCCTGAAGCCGGCTCACGGCCCGAGCTCAGCTCGTCCGAGAACGAAGTGGGTCGAGCCGCTACTGGGGACCGACCTGCGACCGGATCCAGTCGGCGAAGTCGTCGTCACCGGTTGCAACCGGCAAGGCGAGGATCTCCGGAAGGTCGTAGCTGTGCAGCTCGCGAATCGCGGCGGCCAATGGAGCGAAGCCGTCCGTCGTCGTCTTGATCTGGAGCTGGACCTCTTCGTCCGCGCAGACTTCGTCGTTCCAGCGAAAGAAGGAACGCATGCGAGCGCTGACGTTGACGCACGCGGCCAGACGTCTTTCGACGATCTGGCGGGCCAGGGCCTCGCCTTCCTCACGGGACGGGGCGGTCGTCAGAACGATGAGACACTGCTCAGGCATGCCGGCGAATCTAACGGCCCCTCGGCCGGCCGGTCAATTGCGTGCCCCTAGCGCCACCGATCGCCGGCCACGTCGTAGCGGAGGATTCGCACCTTGCCCGTCCGGTTGTACACACGCACGACGGCGAGGCTCCGACCGTCGGTGAGATAGAGCGATCCCGGGGTCGAGCTTCCCAGAGGTCCGAAGGACGCGATGTCCGAGCGGTTGAAGCGGATCGGATCGTCGAGTCGCCGGAGTCGGCGGCTCGGACTCGAGGGGTCGCGCGGCACGAAGCCGTCGGGCAAGCCGAAGCGGACGGTCGACCCGACGTGCACCAGCCGTCGCAACGGAGAGACGGGCGGATCGACGCCGCTGAGCACATCCGCCGTTCGAAGACCGTCGCCGTCGCCGTCACGAAAGAGACGGTACGTGACGGCCGTCGATCCAGGCGCGACGAAGCCGCCTTCGGCCGTGAAGAACTTGATGCCGACGTGGTCGCTGTAGGCCACGGCCCGGGCCCGCGTCAGCCGCAGCGTCCCCATCACTTCCGCGGCAGCGAGGTCGACGCGGTGCGCGCTCGACAGGTGCAGCAGCGCCGGCGTGACGAGCACGGTGAAGAGACCGACCAGGGCAACGATGACGATCAGCTCGACCAGCGTGAATCCGGGCGCCGTGCCCGAAGAAGTCCACCCAGAAGGAAAAGGGGACCGACGACCCTGAGGTCGCCGGTCCAGTGCACTACTCGTCGTCGGTCGCACGCGAGCGGACCTTCTCGGTGAGGGTCGAGGGACCTTCGACGGCGACGTACGGCTCCAGGAGCTCGAAGGTCGCGTCCCCGATGCCGCGCACGAGGAGCAGGTCCTCCTTCGTCTTGAAGGGGCCGTTGGCCTCCCGGTGCTCGACGATACGACCGGCGACCGACGGTCCGACCCTCGGCAGCAGCTGCAGCGTCGAAGCATCGGCCGTGTTCACGTTGACGACACCATCGGCTGCCGAAGCGACTCCCGCCGCGGCGAGCGCCACGAGGCAGCAGATCAGGGTGGTCCAGAGGTTGCGTCGGCTGAGATTCTTCATCTTCGTCTCCTTGGGCGAATGCGCCCCGGATCGGGCAAGAGGCTGGCGAAGCCACCGCAGAGGAGAAGGCCGGAGCGAAACGACTTCGCTCCGGCCAAACCCTTTTGTTCAACTGCTGCGGTATTCCTGGCTTCGGTAGCACCCCCTTCCCCTTAGGGTTGTTGGATGCCAGGAGACAGTCCAAGACGGGTACCAGCCTCGACAGCGCAGACGAAACCCCGTCGATACAGGCACTTCCGCGGGATTCGGCCGTGGACGCCCGTTGCCGAGTGCGTCAAGAGTTCTGGACACGCGCCGGGCCGAAGCGCGCTCCATCGACCGCGCCGAGGACGCTGCGGGTACGTCAAGAGATCTGGACGCCACGCAAGATCTCTGGACACGGAGCGGTGCCGTCGACGCGGCAGCAAAGAGACGCTGCGCAACAGGCTCCGATCGGATAGATTCTTCGCCCTATGACGAACGGAACTCCTCAGGAAGCCCCGCGTCGACACTCGGTTTTTCGGGAGTACCTCGAAGCGCTGATCGTGGCCGCCATCTTTCTCGGCTTCTCGAACACGTTCATCGTCAAGACGTTCTACATCCCGAGCGGGTCGATGGAAGAGACTCTCCTCGTCGGAGATCATCTCTTCGTCAATCGCTACATCTTCGGTCCGCGCCCCACGGGGATCGAGCGGGGCCTGCTCCCCGGACGCGAGGTGAGGCGAGGCGACATCGTCATCTTCCGCTCGCCCGAGGCGCCGGAGCTCGATCTGGTGAAGCGATGCATCGGCCTGCCCGGAGACGAGATCCGCGTCGTCGACAAAGAGCTCTACGTCAACGGTGAACAGATCGACGACGACTCGTACACGCAGACGATCGACACGCGGCGAGATCGACGCCTCGTGAGCTTCGGTCCTGAGACGGTGCCGACGGATCACCTCTTCTGTATGGGCGACAATCGCGACGAGTCACACGACTCGCGCTTCTTCGGCCCGGTTCCGATGGCGCACGTCAAGGGCCGCGCGGTGATGGTCTACTGGTCGTTCGGTGGTGGAACACCCGACGGTCAGTGGCGCGGTTGGGGGGCCAAGCTGCGGCAGATCGGCAACACGGCGCTCGGCTTCGTCACCAAGACACGCTGGAGCCGAACCTTCAAGATCATTCGCTGACGGTTGATCGGCCGCACCCTCAGCGAGATCTTCCGAGTCGTCGTCGCGACGGCCATCGCCGCGCTCTTCGTGCAGACCTGGCTGCTCAAGGCGTTCGTCGTCCCGAGCGACTCGATGGAGCCGACGCTCCTGCCCGGAGACCTCCTTCTCGTCAATCGGTTCATTCACCGCAGTCCCGGCGGCTTGGCAGTGCAGCGCCAGATTCAGCGCGGCGACGTCATCCTCTTCCGTCTGCCGGGCGACGCGGAGAAAATCCTGGTGAAGCGATGCGTCGGGGTCGGCGGCGACACCATCGAGCTTCGCGACAAGGACCTCCTGGTCAACGGCGAGCCGATGCTCAACTTTCAGGCGGTCTTTCGTGACCCCAACACCTACCCGAGCTCGCGCTTCGTCGAACAGCGGCTTCGCGATCGCGACAACTTCGGCCCTCTGACCGTTCCGGAAGGAGCGCTCTTCGTCCTGGGCGACAACCGCGATCTCTCCTACGACTCGAGGTTCTGGGGCACGGTGCCGCTCGACTCGGTTCTGGGAAGCGCTCGCCTGATCTACTGGTCCCGCGACGACGACACCCAGAGCGTGCGCTGGAAGCGGATCGGACAGAGCGTGCGCTGAGGTGACCTGGAGGGGTCCCGCGCTGCCCAGCTATGCGAGATATTTGCTAAGATCTATGGGTTGGCGACTCGCCGGCGCTCCCCTGTTCCTCTCGTTTCTCATTCCATCTGTTGCAGGAGTCACGTCATGAAGTCCTATCGTGAAGCTGGAGAAGGCCGGCTCGGCGCGATCATCTGGCTCGGAATTCTGATCTTCGTCGGTCTTTCCGCGTACGAGTGGGTCCCACTCCGCGTCAAGGTTGCGGAGCTCGAGGACCACATGGTCGATCTCACGCAGCGGGCGCACAACGTGCCGGTCAAGGCGATCAAGAAAGACATCTTGACCCGCGCAGAGGAGCTCGGGATTCCGCTGACGAAGGACAACTTGGACGTGCAGTACGTCGCCGGTCGAATCAAGATGAACGCCGAGTACATACTGCCGGTCGACCTTCCGTTCTACACGTTCAACTGGAAGGTCGATCACAAGGTCGACCGCCCCGTCTTCGTCATCTAGTCCAGCGTCGTCTGTCGCAGCGTCGCGAGATCAGACTCGATCGCGGCGAGCACCTCGCCGGGATCCTCTGCCTGCGTCAGCGGCCGCCCGATGACGAGGAGGCTCGAGCCGTCACCGGTTGCGCTCGCCGGCGTGGCGACGCGCCGCTGATCGTCGGCCGCAGCGTTTGCGAGTCGAATCCCGGGAGTCACGAGCTCGAAGGGAAGCCCGTGTGCCGCACGGAGCTTGGCGGCTTCGAGGGGGGAGCAGACGATGCCGGCGCAGCCGCTCCTTCGGACCAGGGTAGCCCACGCCTCGACTCGACTCTCGGCGGAACCGGGAAGGCCGAGCTCTTCGAGGTCGTCCGCGTCGAGGTGCGTGAGGACCGTGACGCCGAGAACTCCGACGCGGCCCGCCGCCGCTTCGGCGGCTGCCTCGAGCATGCGCCGCCCACCGCCCGCATGAACCGTGAGCAGATCGACGCCCAGCTCGGCCGCAGCGCGGACCGCGCCGGCGACCGTGTTGGGGATGTCGTGCAACTTGACGTCGAGGAAGACACGGTCAGCATGACGGCGAGCGACCTCGACGGCTCGCGGTCCCCAGGTGACGTAGGACTCGAGGCCGACCTTCAAGACGCCGACGCGAGGGCCGAAGTAGCGACACCAGTCTTCGAACGTCTCGAAGTCGGCGGTATCGAGAGCGACGGCGACGTTGCGGATCATGAGTTCTCCAAGCGACGGCTCCGAGGGAGTGGTGCGCCATCTCTCGATCGCAAAGGGGCAAGCGGCGCGCCGCCTTTATACCGCGAAACCCAGGCCCCGACGGCGACGGGAGGGCCGCCCCAGATCGTGCCTCGCAAGCGGCCCAGAGCACTCGCGCTGTTTCATAATGTGGAACTGCCGCCCGTGGGCCTTCGCCTCGTGAGGGACACGACGGCGGCCGCGAGGCAGTATCCTCTGCCGAGCACACCAGGCAGCAGAGCATGAACGCATCCGAAACCGGTCCTGAGTCCCGAGCCCCCTCGCCTTCCGACGTTGCCGTCAGCATCGTCTGTGGAGCCGTGCCGGGGATCGTGGCGGGCACCCAGGTCGCGGGACTTCTCTTTTTCCTCAACCCGCACCTCGACTTCGTACCCCGCGCGGTCGCCGGCGCCATGTTTCGCTACGCCCTGCTCCTCGGAACCGTGTCGCTTCTGCTGCAGCTGCCCTTCACTTGGGACAACGCCCAGCGTGCTCGCCGTCTTCTGCCTTGGGGGCTGATGACGGCCTTCGCCGCGGCGGGAACGCTGCACTGGATCCACGCCTCCTTCTTCGACTTCTATCTCCCAGCCGGCATCAACCGACGGTTGATCAAGGCGGCACTGTGGCTCTCACTGGCGGCCGTGATCACCTTCTACACGGCTCTGCTGCACACGCTTCAGCGGCGACCGTATGGAGTCCGCAGTCGCACGGGCTTCCTCTTCCTCTCGCTCATGGCGACCTACGTCGTCGTCGAACGACGTGAGGCCTTCCGGCCGCGGCCCGAAGTGACGCCACGAGCGACGGTCATCGAAGACACCGACCGCCCCTCTCTTCTGGTGGTCGGCGTGCCGGGAGCCACCCTCGACGCCGTGCTGCCGATGAGCCAGCAGAATCAGCTGCCCTTCCTTTCCCGCCTGCTCGACGAAGGCACGCACGGCCGCCTCGAGACGCTCTCGCCGACGCGGCCGCGCCCCCTTTGGACCTCTCTCGCCACGGGCCGTTATCCCTACCGCCACGGGGTCGTGTCGACGACGCTGTTCCCGGCTCCGTTCGCAGGAGCAAGCGAAGAGCTACGCCTGACGCCGATCGGCATCGGTTTCTCGCGCTGGGGTGTCAGCGAACCCCTCGAGCGCCCCGCGCGGAGTCGTACTTTGGCGCTTTGGGAGATGGTCGAGCGCCTCGGCGTCGACTCGACTCGCGTAGGCTGGCCGCTCGGCGGTCGTTCCCTTCCCACCGCGCCGCCGAACGAAGAAACGACGCGCCTGGAACTCGAGTGGCTCGATCTGGCGGCCGAGGCCCGGCAGCTCGTCGAGCCGAGCCTGCGTTCGGACCGGACCCGGGTCGCAACTCTTCGGCCTGCGCTGCGCGACACTCCGGGACGCGCGCACTTCATCAGCCTTCAGGGCATGGCGAGCGTGACGAGAGCCTTCTACGGAGGCTGGGCCGCGGTCCATCTGGACGGAAGCCAGAGCGAGCGTGACCTCGCGGCCGCTCGCGTCGTCACGGGCTATTACGCCACCCTGGACTCGCTGATCGAACAGCTCTGGAATGATCTCCCCGAACCGCGACTCATCGCCGTCGTCTCCCCCTACGGAACGCGGGCTCCGAACGGGCTCGACCAGGTTCTGGCCAGCGTGCAGCCGCAGCGAGCCGTCCGCGGTCACCGGTCCGGCGGTCCGGACGGGCTCTTCGTTCTTCACGGGCCGGGAGTTCGGCCGGGGCACTTCTTGAGCGACGCGGAGATCACCGACGTCGCACCCACGCTGCTCTACGCTCTCGGGCTACCCGTTGCACGCGATCTCGACGGAAGGACACTGACGGAAGCCATGACGGACGAACAGCTCGCGCGCAAGGCGCTGACCTTCGTGCCGTCTTACGAAACTCTGCGGCCGCTCGGTGTCGTCTCCGCGCCCCAGGGGGCAGGCAGCAACTAGCTGCTGCGCTGGGGGCTCTTCAACGGGGCGACCTTCGCGCCGCGGCTGCTCGTCTCCGACGGCGTGTCGACTTCCATGGTGCAGCGGCCCTGAAAGAAGGCGCCGTCTTCGATCACCAGAGCCGGCGTCCAGACGTCGGCTTCGACGCGACCCGAGGCGCCGATTTCGACGCGCTGCAGGGCTTTGACCTCGCCTTTGACCGTGCCGGACACGAAGATGCGACCGGCCTCGATCTCGCCGTCGATCACGCCGCCGTCGCCGACGACGAGGTCGCCTTTCGACTTGACGTTCCCGGTGATCTTGCCGTCGACACGGAAAGTGTTCTCGAAGTTCAGCTCGCCCCGGATATGGCTGCCTGCATCCAAGAAACCGTTGAGATCGCCGCCGGGAGTTTCGTCGCTCTTGAAGATCATCAGTCTGCCTTCTGAACGAGCCGGTCATACAAACGCATGAGCTCGTCCTCGGAGTGAAAGTGGATACGAATGCTTCCTCGCTTGCCCCGCTTGGCGATGTCGACCTTCGTCTGCAGGGCTCGCGTCAGGCGTTCCGCTGCCGCGCGCGTGTGAACGTCCAGGGAAGGCTTCTTCGCCTTCGGTCTCTTGGGTTCGTCTTCTGCGCGGACGAGAGCTTCGATCTCGCGGGCGGACAAGTTGCGCTCGACCGCAAGCTGCGCCAGCTCTTCCTGGCGCTGAGGCTTGGAGAGAACGATCAGAGGTCGCGCCTGGCCAGCGGTGAGGCGCCCGTCGCTGAGCATCGCCTGCACCGACTCCGGCAGGCGCAGCAGACGCAGAGTGTTCGTGACGGCCGTTCGGCTCTTGCCGACTCGCTCGGCGATCTCCGCCTGGGAGAGGCCGAAGGACTCACGGAGCTGGTCGTAGGCCTCCGCTTCCTCGATCGGATGGAGATCTTCGCGTTGCAGATTCTCGACAAGCGCGAGCTGCAGTAGCTCACGATCGTCGGCGACTTCGCGAACGACGACAGGGACCTTGTGCAGTCCCGCGCGCTGAGCGGCCCGCCAACGACGCTCTCCGGCGACGATCGAGTACTTGCCCTCGCCGCTCGGCGACACGATCAGTGGCTGGATGATGCCCTGAGCCTTGATCGACGCCACCAGTTCTTCGAGCTCCTCTTCGCGGAAGAGTGAGCGCGGCTGGAACTCGTTGGGCTCGAGGGCCGTGACCGAGACCTCCAGCGTCGACCCTGCCGCGACTGCGGGCGCCTCGACGGCGTCCGGGGCCTTCTTCAGGAGGGCGTCCAGACCTCGTCCCAGGCCGCGCTTTCGACTACTCGCCACGTCGAAGGACCTCGGTAGCGAGCTCGAGATAGGCCTGAGCGCCGCGAGATTTGATGTCGTACTGAAGGATGGGCATGCCGTGGCTGGGAGCTTCTGCGAGACGGACGTTCCGAGGGATGATCGTATCGCAGACGCGGGCACCGAAGTGCTCTCGCGTCTCGGCAACGACGTCCCGGGCCAGGTTGGTTCGATGATCGAACATCGTGAAGACGATGCCTGCGATCTTGAGCTGCGGGTTGACACTTTCCCGAACCCGCTCGAGAGTGGCCATCAGCTCGCTGATGCCCTCGAGGGCGAAGTATTCACACTGCAGCGGGACGAGGAGACCCTCGGCGGCAGTGAGTGCCATGATCGTGAGATGCCCGAGCGAGGGCGGGCAGTCGATCAACACGAAGTCGTAGGCCGAGAGCACCGGCTCGAGGGCACGGCGCAGAGCGGGCTGCCAGTCGGCCTCGCCGGCCAGTTCGACCTCGAGGGCCACGAGATCGCGATCCGTCGGCAGCACGTCGAGGAATGGGAAGCCCGTCGCCTTGACGACGTCGCGGGGCGCCGCCTCGCCGACCAGCACGTCGTAGAGGTTCGGAGCCTCTCCACTGCAACCGAGCCCGCGGCTCGCGTTGCCTTGAGGGTCGCAGTCGACCACGAGCACGCGCTTCTCCAGAGCGCCGAGAGCGGCACCGAGGTTGATCGCGGTCGTCGTTTTGCCAACTCCGCCTTTTTGGTTGGCCAGTGCCAGAGTCTTCACGGTGCCAGGCCCTTTGAATTGGGGGTCGAGGAAATCGGCTTCCGGGCGAGCGCTCAGGTCCCACTTTCGTAGACAAGCAAGCGGCGACCGCCGCCGGAAGGGAGTCGCCGTTCGCGCTGGAAGCGCCAGACGCTGGGGAGCTCCGGCTCCGAAGGGCCCGCCCAGACGAGAGCCCGGACTCCGGAGCCGTAGCGGCTGGCCAACGACTGCCAGACAGGCGGCGGCAACTTCACTGCGCGCAAGGAGAGGGAGTCTACTTCCTCGGGCAGCTCTGCGGGAAGAGCTCGCTCGATTCGGCAGCTGAGGCATCGAGCACGAAGCCCCATCCGCTCGGCGGTTGCTCTCAGAAACGCCGCCTTCTTGCCACGGCTCTCCACGAGCCAGACGTCGAGGTTGGGCCTCGCGGCCGCCAGGACCAAGCCAGGAAAGCCGCCTCCCGAGCCGATGTCGAGCAGGCGCTGTCGGCCCTCGAGCTCGTCGGCACCGATTAGACTCTCGGCGTAGTGTCGCTCGACAAAGTCTGCGCTCTCGTTGCGACCGACGAGGCCGTGGACACGGTTCCAGCGCTTCAGCTCAGCGTAGTGAACCGAGAGTCGTTCGGAGAGTTCGAGAGGGGGCTGTGTGCCGAGGCTGCGAGCAAGGCTTTCATGGAGCTGCTGCGCAGAGCGATCCGGGAGGTCGTTTCTCACGACACGGGCCTCCCGGGGCGGAATCCCGTGCTGAGATGTTTCACGTGAAACATCTCAGCCCCGGAAGACGGTTCCAGACGGCCTCCTAAGCCGAACGAACCTTGACCCGCTTGAAGTATCCCGAGCCGACGCTCTCCGTCACGACGCCGGGATCTTCCGCGAGGGCGAGGTGAACGATCCGTCGATCCGCCGGATGCATCGGATGGAGGGTCCGCGGCCGGCCTTCTCCGGAGACTTCGCCCGCGGTCTGCAGCGCAAGATCGCGAAGCTTCTCTTCGCGCACGGCATGAAAACCCTGGCAGTCCAGGCGGCACTGGACGACCCTGCCGAGGGCGCTCTGCATGACGCGCGGCAGGAGATGCTGGAGCGCCAGAAGCACTTCGCCGTCTTCTTCGACGACCACTTCCGCGTCGGGGCCGGCGAGATCGATCTCGAGACGCCCCTCGTCGCCCTCGGCGACGACCGACTCGAGCTCGAGCCCGGCCAGCGTGAAGAGCTTCTCCAGCCCGGCGCGGGCCGCGTCGGCCTCCTCGCCCTCGGCCGGCTCGCGAGACTGCGTGACCGCCAGGGGCGTCGGCAGGGCACGAAGCTCGCCGCTGGGCGCAGCGCTGACGGCAACGCGGGAAGCCTCGGCCGACTCCTCCGCCCCCGAGGAGCTCTCCTCGGCGGCAGCGATCTCCACCTCCTCAGCCGGAGCCTCGTCCACTGCCGGCCCTTCAGCAGTCGGCTCTTCAGCAGTCGGCTCTTCGGCGGCCGGCTCTTCAGCGGCCGGTTCCTCCGCCGCAGCCTCCTCGTTCTCCGTCTCTTCGGTACCGTCCTCCGCAGCAGGCTCGGCTTCGGCTTCCTCGACCGGCTCTTCCGACTCTTCGTCGGCGCTCGCGGCGGCCGGCTCTACGATCTCTGGCTCCTCTTCGACTTCGTCCGCTGCCTCCTCCGCAGGAGCCTCTTCCTCTGCAGGAGGTGCCTCCTCGGCGACTTCGACGACGGGCGCCGCCGCCGCGGCGGCTCGCTCCTCTTCGGACAGCAGGTAGTCCTCGGGGTCGACCTTGACGACGACACCTCGACGCTTGTTCAAGCCTGCGGCCTTCTCGACCTTCTCGTACTTGATCTTGTCGGGCTCGACGTCGTAGTGACGGGCTGCCTGGAGCAGGGCCCTTTCAACGCTGGGGCCCGAGAAATAACGACGCTTGCTCATGACTTGGCACTCCGGGTCTTGGCGGGGGTCTGCGGCTCTTCTCCGCCGAAGAATCCACTCTTTTTCAGGCGGTTATAACCGCCCTGTTGAACGATGGTCAATATGTTGTTGGTGAACCAGTAGAGGACGAGACCCGACGGGAAGCCGAAGGAGAAAATCGTGAACCAGATCGGCATCGAGTTCATGATGAATCGCTGTGTCGGGTTCGGCATCGCCGGGGTCATCCGCATCGAAACGAACTGGGTCGCGCCCATCACCAGCGGCAGGACGAAATAGGGATCGGGAATCGCCAGGTTCTGGATCCAGCCGATCCAGGGGGCGTCCCAGAGTTCGACGGCATTGGCCAGCAGTCGGTAGAAACCGAAAAAGACCGGCATCTGGACGAGGATCGGGAGGCAACCTGAGATGGGGTTGACGCCCTCTTCCCGAAAGAGAAGCTGCATCTCGTCGTTCATCTTGCGCTGCGCTTCGAGGTTGGGTCGCCCCTGCTTGTCCTTGAGCTTGGAGCGATACTTCGCTCGGATCGACTCCATACGCGGATTCAGCTTCTGCATCTTCTGCATCGAGGTGTAGCTCTTGTGCGTCAGAGGCAGGAGCGCAAGGCGCAGAAGGAGTGTCATCAGAACGATGCACCACCCATAGTTGGCGACGACGCGGTCGTGCAGCCAGTTGAGACCGTACAGAAGCGGCCTCGAGATGACCCCGAAGAAGCCGAAGCGAACCGAGTCTTCGATGCCGACGTCGATCCTTCGCAGCTGTGTGTACTTCTTGGCGCCGAAGTAAGCGTCGAGCGCAAGGCGGTCGCCTGCCGGCGCGAGCAGCAGCTCCGCGTCGAGCAGCTCCGACTGCTCGGTCACCGGGCGATGGCCGGTCACCCTCTCTTCTTCGACCAGGATCTCGACGGGGCGCGCCTTGACCTCGAGGAGTGGCGAGCGAGGGATCAGCGCCGTAATGAAGTAGTTGTCGTCGAGACCGACCCAGCGCAGAGCGTCCGTCGGCAGCAGCTGCTCTCGGTCCAGCTTGGCTGCGTTGACATCTTCCATGTCGCCGGCAGCCTCGTACGTGGCGTAGCGCGGCTTGAAGCGGTCATCGAGCTCCTCGGCGAGAGGGTTGCGCACGCCCGGGCCGACGTAGGTGGCCCAGCCCGACGTGCCGGGAAGCTCGAGCTCGACTCCAAAGGTCGCCCCGGTAAAAGCGAAGGATTTCTTTGCCCGTCCCAGGGGTCCGCTGTACTCGAAGGTCACGCGATCGCCCGTTTGATCGACGACAAACAGAGCTTCGTTCAGCGGCAACGGAAGGCCATCGGCCGAGAAGAGAGCGAAGGGGAACGGCTGATCGTCGGCGCGCTGGCGGACGAGCTCCAGAGGTTCGCCGCGCTCATCGAGCAGATCTTTGAGGCGATACGAAACGAGCTGCGCACCGCGGTTGGAAAAGCGGATGCTGGCCGTCGCGGTCTCGATCTCGACGTCGCGCTCGCTGACACCCACGATCTCAGGAAAGTTGTTTTCCTCGTTTAGATCGTTTTTCTCGCCTTCCGGGATCGAGACGAGGCCAGCAGAGCTCGGAGGAGTCGGCGACACGACCTGCTCCTCGGCCACCGAGATCTCGGCTGCGGGGCCATCGCTCACCGGATCGGCGACCGGCACCGGAGGGGGAAACAGGATTTGCCAGAGGACGATGACGCCCAGCGAGAGGAGGGCGGCAAGAAAGAGTCGTCTGTTTTCCAAAGGGGTCTCCGGTAGAGAGAGTGGCCGCGACGCGGCTCAGGGGATGTCGATGCCGCCAGGAGAGAGGGGGTGACAGCGGCAGATCCGTCCAGCGGCCAAGGCGCTCCCCCGAACCACGCCGTGCTTCAAGACGGCGAGCCGAGCGTACTCGGAACAGGTCGGAGAAAACCGGCAACTGCGCGGCAAGAGCGGAGAGACCCAACGCTTGTAGACATCGACGGACCCCAGGGCCAGGCGCGCGAGCATCGGCTGTTGGGTGCGCTTCATCATCACGACCTCCTACGGCGCGAACGCCCTTCGCGCTTCAGTTCGCCGCTGCGAACGAGACGAAGAGCGGACGCAACATCACGGCGGAGAGCCTCGAAGTCCGCGGCACCCGCGTGTGGCTTCACGTGCAGGACGATGTCGACGGCGGGCAGCCCGTTTCTTTCAGGCCATCGGCGGAAGATTTCGCGGAGGCGGCGCTTGGTTCGCTGCCTCACGTGCGCCTTGCCCACCTTGCGCGACGCCGTGATGCCGAGCCGGGCGCGACCTTCGTCGTTCGCCCGAACGTGCACGTTGACGAAGTGCCTCGAGAGCCTCTGGCCCTTGCGGTAGCAGTCCTGAAACTGCTCCCGCTGGAGCAGGCGGTCTCGCGAGCCGAAGCGCTCGTCGCGCTCTAGAGCGACGGGCTCTCGGCTCATCAGACGCCGAGGCGCTTGCGTCCCTTGCGACGACGACGAGACAGCACGGCGCGGCCGTGGCGCGTCTTCATGCGCGAACGGAAGCCGTGCTTCTTCTTGCGACGCCGATTATTCGGCTGGTATGTGCGTTTCACTGGTTTGTCTCCCATCGCGGCAACGATCGCCGCGCTCTAGAACGATTCCCGGGCTGGGATGGCCCGGACTTGGATGGCGGAGAGGGTGGGATTCGAACCCACGGACCGCGTAAACGGTCAACGGTTTTCGAGACCGCCCCATTCGACCACTCTGGCACCTCTCCTTTAGACGATCTCCCGCAAGGGGGATCGAAGACTGGCGGAGAGGGTGGGATTCGAACCCACGGTAGAGTGTTTAGCCCTACACACGATTTCCAATCGTGCACCTTCGACCACTCGGTCACCTCTCCTGCTTGGGTCCCCAAAGGGACTCCGCTTCAAAGAACCGCGGGGCTGTCCCCACACTCTGACCTGCTACTTGCGCCGCTGGCGAAAGAAACCTCGAAGCAGATCTGCCGATTCCTCGGCCCTCACACCGCCGACGACTTCCAGGCGATGATTCAGACGCCGATCCCGTACGAGGTCCCCCAAGGAGCCGCAAAAGCCGGCCTTGGGGTCGAACGCGCCGAAGACGAGCCGATCGACCCGGCTATTCACCAGGGCTCCGGCGCACATCGCGCAAGGTTCGAGGGTTACGTACATGGTGCAGTCTTCGAGTCTCCAATTGCCAACGACCTTCGCAGCCGCTGCCAGAGCCAGCAGTTCGGCGTGAGCCAGCGGATCGGAATCCTGCTCCCGGCGATTGTGCGCCCGCGCGATCTCTCGACCGTTCCGAACCACGACCGCTCCGACGGGAACCTCGCCCTGCCCTTCTGCTGTCCTTGCCTGCTCCAGCGCCAGCCCCATCCACTCACGATCGATCGGCTCCGCATCCAGAAGATCCGGGACCACGGGAGATTCAGAGGGCCGGCACACAGGCCGACGGATTCTAGCCTGTACGAAGCGCACCGTAAACCTCCGAGACGCGGCGATTTGCGGCGACCTCTAGCGCGGCGCGGCCACGCTCGGCACGATCCTTTACAGGCCGACAGCGGGGTCATAGCATCGCAAGGCCCCGCCTGCGCGTGGGAGCGCCACATGAAGGGCTCGGGCCCTGTGCATCGGTCGACATCGAACCTCGTCAGGCCCGGGAGGGAGCAGCGATAAGGTGCTCGTATCGAGTGCCGCAGCCAGCCGGAGCCCTTCACCTGACTCTCTCCGCCGCGGCGTCGCTCGGCACACCATGCAGGCCCCCTCGCTCCACTCCACCCGTCACCCTGCGGGGAGCTGTGCATGAGCTACCAGGTGCTGGCGCGCAAGTGGAGGCCACAGGACTTCTCGGAGCTCGTCGGGCAAGAGCCCATCGTCACCGCTCTACGCAACGCACTCCGCGAGGGCCGGGTCGCGCAGGCCTATCTCTTCTCGGGCATTCGGGGGGTCGGCAAGACGACGACAGCCCGGGTTCTCGCAAAGGCACTGAACTGCGAACGGGGTCCCGACCAGGGCCCCTGCCCGGACTGCCGCCCGTGCATCGAAATCACGGCCGGCTCCGACCTCGACGTCATCGAGGTCGATGCTGCGACCTACTCCAAGGTCGAGCAGGTTCGCGAGCTCACTGAGAGCCTTCGCTACGGTCCCGCGCGCGATCGCTACAAGGTCGTCGTCATCGACGAGATTCACCGCCTGTCGCGGCAGGCCTTCGACGCTCTCCTGAAGATCGTCGAGGAGCCGCCGCCTCACCTGACGTTCATCTTCGCGACGACGGAGATCGAAGCGGTGCCCGCGACGATCCTGTCGCGCTGCCAGGAGTTTCACTTCCGCCGCGTGCCCGCCGAAACGCTCGCCGCCCACCTGCGGAAGCTCTCCGAGGCCGAGTCGATCGAGGCGAGCGACACCGCGCTGCGGCTCATCGCGCGCGCCGGTGACGGCAGCGTCCGAGACTCGGTGGCACTGCTCGACCAGCTGGCGACCTTCGGCAACGGCGCCATCAGCGACGAGGACGCCGTTCGTCTGCTGGGCGGCCTCGACACAGCCCTGTTCGAGGCACTGCTCGAGGCGATCGTCGGCGGACACTCGGCCGAGGTCTCGACGCTGGTGCGACGCGTCGAAGACGAGGGCTGGGACCCGCGTAATGTCTTCTCGCAGTTTCTGCGCTTCTGCCGCGACGCACTGCATCTCGCGCAGGGAGCCGACCCCGAGCTGATCGACCTGCCGCGCGATCAGACCCAGGCGCTCGCGGAGAAGGCACGAGCCACGGGATTCGAGAACCTGCTGCGTCTTCTCAATCAACTCCTGCAGAGCGAACAGCTCGTGCGCACCAGCGAAGCTGGCATCCTCGCCCTCGAGATCGCCCTGCTGCGCGCGACGGAGCTGCCCAAGCTGATGCGCATCGAGGACCTCCTCGGCGGCGGCGAGGGATCTGGAGGGACCGGCTCGGCCCCTGGATCGGGCTCTGGTCGAGCCGCCGGCTCACCGTCCGGCGGCTCACCGTCCGCCAGCGCATCGTCGACAAGCTCATCGGACACAAGCGCGTCGGCGGGAAGGAGTGCCAGCGCATCCACTGACGGCGAGGCACCCTCGGAACGTCGAACGACACCGTCGCTGCGAACCGCTGGCGTCGACGACCTGCGCAACCGCGTCACCGAAGTCTCGCAGTCACTCGCTGCGCACCTCGACGCCGCAGCTCAGGTCGAGGTCGAGGGCTCGACCGTCAGCATCGTCGTCGCCGGCGACGACGAGCTCACCAAGGATGCCTTCGGCCGCGAGCGCAACCGCAAGATCCTGGACGATGTCGTGCGCGAGCTCTGGGGAGCTTCCGCCGAGTGGGGCATGAAGGTGGACCGCCATGCTTCCAGCAAGGTCGAAACCGTGGTCGAAGAGACCGTCTCGCCCGAGCCGGAGGATGCCGATCCTGCGGCCGAGCATCCCACCGTGCAAAAGGTGCTCGAGATGTTCGGCGGCACGATCGCCGCGATCGAGCCCCGAGACCGCACGTCCCCGAACGCTGACAGCGAAAGCAAGGAGGCCCCCCGTGGACCTGCGTGATCTGATGAAGCAAGCGCAGCAGATGCAGGAGCAGATGCAGCAAGAGATGACGACTCTCGAGGTGGAAGCCTCGGTCGGTGGCGGCATGGTGACCGTGCGCATGAACGGGTCGAAAGCGCTGACGTCGGTCCGCATCGATCCGGACGTGCTCGATCCGAGCGATCCGGAGATGGTCCAGGACCTCGTTCTTTCGGCGGTCAACGAGGCATCCCGCAAGGTCGACGAAGAAATGCAGGGCAAGCTGGGCTCTCTGGCGCCGGGCCTCGGCAAGATTCCCGGCTTCGGTCGCTGAGTCATGACGGCCGGCCAGGATCCGCTGGCGCGGCTCGTCGGCGAGTTCTCGAGACTCCCTGGAGTCGGGGCCAAGACGGCCGCTCGACTTGCCCATCACGTCCTGCGCGCAGACCGCAGCGAAGCTGAGGCCCTCGCCGGTGCCCTGCTCGACGTCAAAGACAAGCTCTTTCACTGCTCGACCTGCAACGCCATCACCGACGTCGACCCCTGCGTTTACTGCACCGACCCGCAGCGCGATCAGACCCAGATCTGCATCGTCGAGGAGCCCTTCAACATCCAGCCGGTCGAGCAGACCGGCGAGTACCGCGGCCTCTACCACGTGCTGCTCGGCGCCCTTTCACCGCAGCGGGGAGTCGGGCCGGATCAGATCGCCGTCGAGTCACTGCTCGAACGGCTCGAGGGCGTCGAGGAGGCGATTCTCGCAACGAATCCGAACGTCGAGGGCGAGGCAACGGCGCTCTATCTCTCCCGCCTGCTCACGCCGCGCGGCGTCAAGGTGACCCGGCTCGCCTTCGGCCTACCGGTTGGCGGCGACATCGACTTCGTCGACGAGGTGACGCTCGCCCGCTCGTTCTCCGGCCGACGTGAGCTCTGACGCGGCTTCCGGGACGGCGGCCACCGTGCTGCACGTCTCGACGGTCCACCCAGCGTTCGACACACGGATCTACGAACGCCAGTGTCGGTCGCTCGCGGCAGCGGGCTACCGGGTTCGCTTCCTGGTTCCTCACCACGGCTCACCCCCCCGCGATTCCGCCGTCGAGATCGTTCCTCTGAAGCAGTACACGTCGCGCCTGGCGCGTGTCGTGCTCGGCGGCCCGAGGACCCTGCTCGCCTGCCTGCGTCAGCGCGCCGACCTCACCTGCGTTCACGATCCGGAGCTCATCCCGTTGGCGCTCTGTCTCAAGCTGCTGGGACGGCGGGCGGTCTACGACGCACACGAAGACTACGTCGCCTATTTCCGAGGACACCCTCGGCTGCCCAGGATGGTTCGCCACCTGCTCGCCGCCGCCATGCGACCGCTCGAGGCGCTGGCTGGACGCTTCCTCGACTTCGTCGTCGTCGCCACACCCGCCATCGGTCGTCGCTTTCCCGAGGCAAAGCGTTGCCTGGTTCAGAACTTTCCCGACGTGCCCGACGCCTCCTCCGACCTCGAGGGCCGGACGCGCAGCATCGCCTACCTCGGCGAGCTCAATGAGGAGCGTGGTGCCCGGGAGCTACTCGACGCTCTGAGCGAGCTCCAGGAAAAAGGCACGACGACCCTGGCGTTCGCGGGACGCATCCGTCCCGAAGCGTTGCGCGACGAGCTCGAGCGGCACGAAGCCTGGCCCTTCGTCAAAGACCACGGTTGGGTCGGGCCCGAGGAGGTCGCCCGACTCCTTGCCGGCTGCCGCGTCGGCGTCGTGCCGTTCAAGCCCCTTCCGAATCACGTCGAATCACAGCCCCGCAAGTTGTTCGAATACATGGCGGCGGGACTTCCCGTGGTCGCCAGCGACTTTCCGCTCTGGCGCACCTTTCTCGAAGAGACGGGCGCCGGACTGACGTGTGCGGTCGAGCCGCACGCCCTCGCAGCGACTCTCGAAAGGCTGCTCGAGAACCCGGAGGACGCACGACGCCGCGGGCTGCTTGGCCACGAGGCGGCCCGACGCCAGTTCAGCTGGCAGAGCCAGACGCCCACCCTGCTAGCGGCCTACGAGAAGGCTCTCACCGACTGAGGCGAAGCGGCCAGAGGGAAGAGGACTGAGGAAAGCGGTTCGAGGGAAGCTCCAGAGAGACGAGACCCAGTCCGCGAGCTCTTGGGCCAAACCCGACGGGTTGCAAGGTGTCATGTCTCCGAGGCTGAGCTCGGCTCGATCAGCCGAGGGCCGAGCGGACCTCCTCGCAAACGCGGTCGGTGACTTCGTCGCTCTGATAGGGGTGCATCGGCAGGCTGAAGACGCGCTGCGAGAGAGCCTCGCTCACGGGGCACGACCCTTCGCCCTTGCCGTGTGCGCGATAGGCGCTCTGCAGATGCATGGGCAGCGGGTAGTAGACCGCGGTGGGAATGCCCTTTTCACTCAAACGCTCGCGCACGGCGTCACGGTGGTCGACCTGCAGCGTGTACTGCGCCCAGGCCGAGCGCCGACCGGCCGAGCGCGCCGGCGTGCGCACGACGTCGCTCAAAGCCGCGTCGTAGCGATCAGCCAGCGCGTCGCGGGCGTCGAGCTCTTCTTCGAAGACCTCGAGCTTGCAGAGGAGGATCGCCGCCTGCAGAGTATCGAGGCGGCCGTTCACGCCGACGCGCACGATGTCGTAACGATCGTCGCCCTTGCCGTGCATGCGAATCGAGCGCATCACGTCGTCGAGCTCCTCGTCGTCGGTGAAGACGGCGCCGCCGTCGCCGTAGCCGCCGAGCGGCTTGGCAGGAAAGAAGCTGGTCGTCGTGATCGGCGCCAGCGAGCCGACCCGCCGCCCGTCGAGACTGCCGCCGAAACTCTGTGCGGCGTCTGCCATGAGGATGAGATCGAACTCTTCGGCGATCGCGTGCAGCGACGCGTAGTCCGCCGGTAGACCAAAGAGATCGACGGCGACGATGGCGCGCGGGCGAAGGCGTCCTTCGGCCAACGTCTCCTCGATGCACTGTCGCAGATGAGCGATCGACAGGTTGAAGGAGTCTTCTTCGACGTCGACGAAGACCGGACTCGCGCCGAGCAGCAGCGGCACTTCGGCGGTCGCTGTGAAGGTGAAGGTCGGTACGAAGACCGCGTCGCCCGGACCGACGCCGTGCGCCATCATCGGGATCTGCAGCGCGTCGGTCCCGCTCGCGACGCCGAGCGCACAGCGGCTCCCAGCAAAGGTTCGCAGGGTCTCTTCGAGCTCGACCACTTCCGGCCCGAGAATGAACTGCCCGTGCTCCAGCACGGTGTCGATCCGGCGTCGAATCGAGCCTTCGAGATGCCGGAACTGAGCCTTGAGATCGACAAAGGGAATCGTCATGGGAGGAGTCTAGACCAGCGTCCGCGATTCGTCTTCCGGAAGGTCGTCAGCCCCGCCGGAGCCTCTCGGCGGGTCTCGCAAACGAAGCCGTGAAAGCTTCACTCATTGTCCCGTGGACTTGCGTGGACTAACATTTCTTTCGGCTTTCCTTTGCCATTTTTTTCCTGGGCCCCGCCGCTGTCGCAGCGCCGTTCAGGCACACGAGCCAACGGCGTACCGAGCCGCCGTCGCCCCATTCCCCACCCGACGAGAGGACATCGTCTTGCCAAACTTCGCCATGACCGGTGTCGCCGGCTACGTCGCCCCACGCCACCTTCGCGCGATCCGCGATTCGGGAAATCGTCTCTTCGCCGCTCACGACCCGCACGACTCCGTCGGCGTGCTCGACCAGTACTTCGCGGACGTCGCGTTCTTCCAGAACTACGCCCGCTTCGAACGCCACCTGGCCAAGAGCAGTCACCTCTCCGGCGACGGCAGCTTCGACTATCTCTCCGTCTGCTCTCCGAACTTTCTGCACGACAACCACGTGCGCCTCGCACTCAACCTCGACGCGCACGCGATCTGCGAGAAGCCTCTGGTGATCAACCCGTGGAACCTCGACGCGCTCGAGACGCTCGAAGAGCGCAGCCGAGGCAACGTCTACACCATCCTGCAGCTGCGCGTGCATCCGTCGCTCGTCGCACTCCGCGAGCGACTCGCGACCAGAACCGAGCGCAGCAAGGTCGATCTCACCTACGTCACGTCGCGCGGCCCTTGGTACCACTACTCGTGGAAGGGCGACGAAGAGAAGTCCGGCGGACTCGCCACCAACATCGGCATCCACTTCTTCGACCTGCTGATCTGGCTGTTCGGCGGCGTTCAGATGAGCGAGGTGCAGCACCGAGACGGCGACAAGGTCGCCGGCTTCCTCGAGCTCGAGCGCGCGGACGTCAGCTGGTTCCTCTCGATCGACCGCGACGATCTGCCCTTCGAACACGAGCCCGGGGGGCAGACGACCTACCGGTCGATCACCTACGACGGAGAGGAGATCGAGTTCAGCGGCGGCTTCACCGACCTGCACACCAAGGTGTACGAAGAGACGCTCGCGGGCAACGGCTTTCGCATCGGTGATGCTCGCGCCTCGATCGAGCTCGCTCATCAGATGGCCAACACCGAGCTCTCCCAGAAGGCACCTCCGCACCCCTTCCTCGAAACGTCGCGGGCCCGCGCGTGAGCTCGTTCTTCGCGCACCCGACCGCGGTCATCGACGACGGCTGCTCGATCGGTGACGACACGAAGATCTGGCACTTCTGCCACGTCATGCCGGGGGCCACGATCGGCGAGAAGTGCTCGCTCGGACAGAACGTCTTCGTCGCCAACGACGTGACGATCGGCAACGGCGTGAAGATCCAGAACAACGTCTCGGTCTACGAAGGCGTGGTCTTGGACGACTACGTCTTCTGCGGCCCCAGCATGGTGTTCACGAACGTTTCCATCCCGCGAGCCGCCTTCCCCCGCAACACCAAGGACGACTACCTCCGGACACACGTCGGCACCGGAGCCAGCCTCGGCGCGAACTGCACGATCGTCTGCGGCAACTCGATCGGAGCCTGGTCCTTCATCGCGGCCGGGGCCGTGGTGACCAAGGACGTCCCGGCGTACGCTCTGATGGCCGGAGTGCCGGCGCGCCGCATCGGCTGGGCCTGCAAGTGTGGCCACACGCTGCCGGGCGACGGCCCGAGCTACCGTTGCACGGAGTGTGGTCTCAAGTATCAGCGTCTGGGCGAGCTGCTCGAGGAGATCGACTGAGCTGTGAAACTCGCCGTGGTGCTCGGCACCCGACCGCAGCTCATCAAGTGGTCCCCGATGCGCCGAGCGCTGGCGCGGCGAGACATCGAGACCTTCGTCCTCGATACCGGTCAGCACTACGATCGGCGCCTCTGGAGCGATCTTCTCGAAGAACTGTCGATTCCGGCGCCGGAGTTCAACTGCGCGGTCGGCTCGGCAACGCACGGCGCACAGACGGGGCGCATGCTCGAGGCGATCGAAGGCGTCCTGCTCGAGCAGCGCCCGGACCGAGTCCTCGTCTTCGGTGACACGAACTCGACTCTCGCCGGCGCGCTCGCGGCTGCGAAGCTGCGCATTCCCGTCTCTCACGTGGAAGCCGGGCTCCGTAGCGCAGACCGTTACATGCCGGAGGAGATCAATCGTGTCCTCGTGGACCGTCTGAGCGATCAGCTCTTCGCGCCGACCGAGATCGCCGGATCGCGCTTGGCGGAGGAGGGCATCGACGAGCGCTCGATTCACGTCGTCGGCGACGTCATGCTGGACGCCGTCAGAGAGCACTGCCCCGACGCTGAGGAGGCGCGCCAGCGCGTCGAAGCACTCTGCGGCGGAGCCCTGCAGCGTCCGCTCCTCTTCGTGACGGTTCATCGCGCAGAGAACACCGAGGCGGCACCGCTGCGCAGGATCGCGCACGCCGTCGCCGCGCTTGCAGCCGACTTCGAAGTCCTCTGGCCGCTGCACCCTCGCACCGAAGCCGCGCTGGCCGCCGGCGAAGAACTGAACGCGCTCCGCGAGCGCATCCACCTACTGGGTCCCTGCTCCTACCTCGACAGCCTCGCGCTGGTACGCAGAGCGCAGACGGTGATCACCGACTCCGGCGGACTGCAGAAGGAGGCGTTCTTTCTCGAACGGCCGACCGTGACCCTTCGAGAGGCGACGGAATGGCGAGAGCTGGTCGAGAGCGGCTGGAATCGACTCGTGCCCGCCGACGAAGGCTTGGAAGGCCGTCTCCGAGAGGCGCTGCAGCGAACGGGCGACCTCGAGCATGACGCCGGACTCTTCGGCGACGGCCGAGCTTCCCAGCGCATTGCCGATCACATCGCAGCGGGGGATGTGCGAACGTGACCGAGATCGAACAGACCGACAGCTGGTACCTCGAACAAGGAGGTTTCAGCTATACCGACGAGCAGGTCGATCGTTTTCTCGAGCGCTGGTTTCTCACACTCGCTCCACTCGAGCCGGGCCGTCGGGTCCTCGACCTGGCCTGCGGCGACGGCGTCTGGAGCTTCGGCCTGGAGCGCCTGGAGCCGTCGCTCCAGATCCTCGGCGTCGATCTCTCTCGAGGAGCCATCGAATCGGCGACCCGGCGCGCGCAGAGTGACGGATCGAAGGCAACGTTCCGGTGCGAAGACCTCGAGTGTCTCGCTTCAGACCTGATGGAGTTCGATCTCGTCTTCGCACGGGGCCTGCACATCTTCAACCAGCACGACATGACGCATCCAGGTTGTCTCTCACTCCTCGAGGGCCTGCACGAACGTCTCGCCCCCAACGGGATCTTCTACAGCACCTATGGCGGACGCCCCGCGAACGCCGGTGGCTACACACCGGCGAGCGACGTCCGACTGCCGCTCAACTGGAAGCCGCGGCGCACCGCAGCTCTGGACTTTCGGGGCGGCAAGTTCAACCACACCCAGGAGTCCTTTCTGGCTCCTTTCCTGCGTTTGGAGAGCGTCGAGATCAGTGCCTATCGCTACCGATCCGGGCGCCACGCGCTGGTGACTCGTCGCGCCGATCAGCCGCGCGGATAGCCGAAGCGATCGAGGGTCCCTCCAGCGACTCTCGAGAACGCTTCGATGTCCGACGCCGACAGCTCGTTCCTCCAGCGGCCGAGGCTGCTCTGGTTCAGCCCTTCTCTGAGCTGCCCTGCGGACAGGTGGCCCTGGGGATTGTCGAAGAGCGTCAGGGGCTGTGTCTCGAAGGAGAGCATCGCGGAATCGAAGGGCTCTTCCAGGAAGTCGCAGACCGCTCGGATGACGGCACTCGGCTGCGTCACGAGCTCTTCATAACGAACGATATGAGCTCGGCCGGGGTTCTGCGCTGCGAAGCGTTCGAAACTCCGGACGTGATCGCGCCACAGCTGGGCAACGTACTCAGGATCGGCGTCGAAACTGCCCACCTTCTGCTGGCTGGCCAGAACGTCCCGACCGTCTCGCAGTGAGCAGAGGAAGCGGGCGTCGGGATGCCGCTCGGCCAGCACATCGAGAGGCGCCTTCATCTTGCCGCCCCACCGAGGTTTGTCAGCGTTCCGCGCTTTGGTTCGGAGCAGACGGTCGATGAAGTCGAGGCGGCCGTTCAGCGTCTCCAGCTCGCCGCCGGCCTCAGCGTGTCGACGAAGATCCGCCATCAACTCCCCGACCTCGAGGCCGCCGCGACGGGCACGGAAGCAGAACGTCTCGAACTTCTTACCGAGTCCGGCGCCGCGGATCCACTCGATCGGCTGCGTCGTGCGCGACGCCTCGAGCGCATCGAGGGCGCCGCGGGCGTTCAGCACCGTCTCCTCGGGACCGACGAGGAGATCGGGGTAGATCTCGTACGACATCGCGCAGCGGGAGTGGGCGTCGAGGAGAGTGGCCAGCAGCGTTCCACCCGAGCGCGCGAGCGGCGCAACGAAGATCGGTGCCTCCGTCATGTACGAGCCCTGACGAACCAGTAGTGCGAGAGATTCTCGATCTCGACGTCACGCCAGTCCGCAAAGAGATCGTCGAGAGAACGATCGTCGAACGACCACAGCCGTCCACGGAGACCAGGGTCCTCGATCGGCTCGCTACCGGCTCGCCAAACCGGGCGCGTTTCGGGGTTCCAGAGCCCTCCACGCATCGGATGCGTGTCGTCGGGAAAGCCGAAGAGGCCGAGACCCTCCGAGCGACAGAGCCGCCGGCATCCGTCCAGCGCTGCGCCCGGATCGGAAAAGTAGGGGAGTCCGAACAGCAGGGCCACGTCGAAGGACCCCAGCAGCTCATCCGGGGGTTCGGCGGCGTCGGCGAGCACGTGGGGCTCGCGCAAGGGATCCAGATCGAGCTCGAGGACCTCGACCCCCGCGAGGAACGCTTCGTGCTCGACGCGCATGGCGGGCGGCAGGGCTCCGACGTTGACGGCCCGGGCCGGCGCAGCGACCGAGCACTCGAGCAGTCGCCACCAGAACACTCGAGGGTCGCCCAGCGCGTGCGGATACTCGCGAAGGAAGAAGGGACGACGCTGAGCACGCAGCGCCTCCACGCGCTCTCGGACTTCAGAAAACGGTCGGAAGCCCGAGCTCAGAGGCTTGCTCTCGTGGCCACGACCGAGGCGCCACTGAAGCCGCTCGCTGCGCCGCTCTTCGAGCCAGGCGCTCTGGCGGCGAGCGCACTCCGGGTCGGCTTCGCTGGCCGGCGGGAGGTCATGGGGAGCCCGGTAGTTCCCATACTTGAACGGATGGTTGCGAACGAAGTGGAGCCCCGGAGTCAGACCTTCCATCGTCTCGGCGAAGGGTCCCGGCCGCGAGACGAAACCCCCATCGCTGAACATGCTTCGGATCGAAGACCAGAGGGCCTCGTTCGATCGGTCCACCGAAACGACATCGGCGCCGGCGGGAATCGGAACGTTGAGGTTCAGCACGTTGCCGCCGTGCGCGGTCGTCGTGCGAACGTCGAGTCCCGAGGCCCGCAGGGAGCGCACGTCGTCGCCGAAGAGCTGCTGCGCTCTCGAGAGCGTCTCGACTGCGTCGGCGCGAGATCCCAACTCGTACCGGGCTCGCCCCAGGGCGTTGCAGTGATAGCCGACCGTCCAGCCCTGGCTCTGAGCGAGCCGATAGGTATCCAGCGGTTGCTCGGCCAACGAGTACTCGTACCAGGGCGCGGCCTCGGCATGGACCATCAAGCTGGCACGAACCCCCAGGCCGATCATCGGCGGAACGAGCCGCGCGACGGATTCGAGGCCGGCGTCGACGTCGAGTTGGAGCAGCACGGAAAGGTCCTCGGCGTCGAGCCTCTCGGCCTTCTCGTCGAGAAGGTCGTGCCACGTGACGAAGCGAGCGCCCCGTCGGATCAGAGAGCGCAGTGCTTCGAGGTAGTAGTCGAGTGGGCTTGCGTAGTAGGAAGCGGTCTCGTTGAAAACCGACGTAGCGCCTTCGAAGACATGGGTGGGGAACCACTCCGCTCCTTCGCCAAGGCCGTTAGCGGGCGTTCCTTGGGGATCGGTCGCCGTCACGACGCCGAGGAGGTCGCGCTCGATTTGCAGCGACAGCAGGTGAGACTGACGGCGAAGACGCTCGACCTCGGCGGTGGCCACCCGATGAACGCGAACCGTGAGCGGCAGAGACCACTGCGACCAGGCGTCGCCGTCTTCGCTCCATCGAGCGTCGAGCAGATACTGGCCGGGCTCGAGCTCTTCTCCCCAATCGAAGCGCGTGTCCTCGACCGCGCGCCGCAGCAGCTCTCCGCGGCCGCGCTGGCGGACTCTGAGATCGAAGACAGACGCCGCGGGCGGGTACAGGCAGACGCGCCACGTCTCGCCAACGACCATCTCCGCGTCCGGTGTCAGCAGACGCAGTCCGGCTCTCGGGGGCGAAAGAGATGGAGATTCGTCGAGCATCTGAGTAACGCCTCAGGGCGGTTCCTCGATCCTTCACGAGGAAGTCGCCAGAACGCGGCCGTACGGTCGGGAGCGCCCGTTCGAACCTTGTCAAGGTAGGTCCGGAAGGCCTCCCAGAAGGGGTCCGACACGAGGCCCGAGAGAGAAAGAAAGCCCGCCGTGTGCGGTGATAGGTTACGCGAATGAGCGACTTGGGACCAATCTTCGTACGCGGCTTCAGCCGCTCCGGAGGCACGCTGACGGTGACGTTGCTCGACGCGCATCCGGACGTCGGCATGTCCTACGAGCTCTACCCGCACCTGCTTCTCGACGATGCCGGAGAGCCCGTTGGAGTCGACCAAGCGCTGGAGCTTCTCGGACGGGGCGACTCGATCAAAGCGTCGGGGCAGAAGATCGAGGACCGTAACCTGCGCACCTTCGTTCTTCGCTGCGCGCGCGGCGGTCTCGAGCTGATCGACCTTCAGGAGCTCTTCGAAGAACAGCGCGACGCGCCGTCCTTCGCCGAGACCGACGAACGGTTTCGCTTCATCGGTCGATGCGCCGACCGAGCCCGGTCCAAGAAGGCGAAGCGCCGGTGGGGGCTCAAGTGCAACAACCGTTTCGACGACTACCTGCGGATCTTCCCAGACGGCCGTTTCGTCAACATCGTGCGCGACGGTCGTGACGTGCTGGCCAGCCAGCTGAATACGGGGAGTTTCAAGAACAGCCCCGAGAAACTCGGTAAGAGCTGGTCCGCGACGCACCGACGCTTTCGGAAGTTCCTCGCCAAGCACCCCGACCGAGGATTCGCTCTCGTCTACGAGCAGCTCGTCAGCGACCCCGAGAACCACGTTCGACAGCTGTGTGACTTTCTCCAGCTCGACTTCGTCTCGGAGATGCTCAGCTTCCACAGCCAGGACCTTTCGATCTTTCAGACGAATCACCTTTCGAAAGATCGCATCTCCAAACCGATCGACACCTCGAAGGTTGGCCGCTGGAAGCAGGATCTGGATCCTGCGCAGGTTGCCGAGTTCAGCGAGACAGCGAAAGACGAGCTCGCTCATTGGGGCTACGTCGACGGCTGATTCGACCTTTCAGGTCGTCGGCCCTCCGCTCTCTGGAATCCACCCCTTCTCTGAGGTCACCGTTCCCCCGGGCATCAGTGGTCGGCGCCACCGGTCTCTGAGTTCCATCGGCGCTGAGCTCCGTCGATCTCTCCGTCATGAAAAAAGGCCTCCCGCAAGCAGGAGGCCTTTGTTCGTTCTCGCGGGTGGAGGTTCCGCGTCAGGGGTACTCGAAGTACATCCAGTCGCTGTTGTCACTCCAGCCCTGGTTGTTGTACGCCTTGATCTTCCAGCGGTAGTTCTTGCCCGTCGCCATCGGCGGCGGCGTGTACGAGTTCGTGTAGAAGATCGTTCTGCGGAAGCCGGTGGGACCCCACTCGTCGTCCGTCAGGTTGCGAACCCAGAGACGGTACTTGAGAACGCCCGGCTGGGCTTCCCAGGTGAAGGTCGGCGGATTGCCACCCTGCACGCCCGTGGGTCCGATCAGCACCGGCTTGGAAGGTGCCGCGGTCGCGTAGTCGAAGAAGCGGCTCTTCGAGGTCGGTCCCCACCCGGCGTTGTTGTGAGCGAGGACGCGGAACCAGTATGCGTGAGACGGATCGAGGGCCGTCGGCGGCGTGAACTCGGGTCCTGTGACCTGCGTCGAGTAGATGTTCGTGCCGACGTCGATGTCGTAGACATAGACGAGGTACTTGTCCGCGCCGGTCACCTCGTTCCACGTCAGCGTCGGGGGGTTGGCCGTCAGCGTGCCTCGCGGCTGGAGGTTGTTCGGCTTGCCCGGAGCCTCGGTGTGGAAGTCGAAGGAGAACCAGTCGGAGTACGCACCCGCACCCGCGTCGCTGTAGGTACGCACGCGCCAGCGCCAGGCGTGGTTCTCGTTCAGCGCATTCGGCGGACGGAAGAAGGTTGCCGTCGTGAACTCGTCGTAGACGCTGGTCAGCAGATCCTTGTCGTAGACGAAGACGCGGTACTGGGTCGCTCCCGGTACCGGCGTCCACTCGAAGCGCGGCGGGTTGGTGTCCGGTGAAGCATCGGGCTTCAGGGGGAAAGCGCCGCCCAGCGGCTGGTCGGTGATCAGGCCGATGTAGGCGTCGCGGCGCGACTCGAAGTCGTCGAACTTCATGCTGCCGCTGTAGAAAGAGTGACCGTCCGGGTTCCCCAAGCGCACGTACTCGACCGCAAGGTTGTCGGTGTCGATTCCGGCGACGCCGGACCGGGCCGAGCCGTTGACCCAGATGTCGAAGGAGCCGTCGTTGGATGCCGAAGAGCTTGCAGCAGCCCAGTCGATTTCCAGAGCCGTCCAGCCCTTCTCGTTGATCGAGTAGGTCTTCGTCTGCGTCGATCCGCCGTCGTAGTACTCGACGCGGAGCTGCAGAGTGCCGCCCGAGTTGATGCGATAGACGAGGGCAAAAGCTTCGTTGGAGTTGCCGTCGTAGCCGGTGAAGATTCGCATACTGCAATTCGAATGGCAGTACCCGAGGGTGGACGGGTCCACGTAGAAGCGAGCGCGGTAGCGCGGCTCAGCCGTCGGACTGTCGTCTTGAACGTAGGCCTCGGTCGGCGAAGTCAGGCGCACTTCCATGCCGAAGTTGCCGGTGAAGCTCGAATCGGTATTGACGTCGAGATCCGACGCCGACGCGACGGGCACGATGCAAAGAACCAGGAGCATCGACCAGACCCACCTCTGCAGGTTGGCGAATCGGGCACGGTCGAACCGGAGAGAAGACTCAGGGCCGCCAACCCTGACTTGTTCCAGCGGTGATAGCATTTGAGACGTCCTCCACAGGGATCAAACGAACAACGCGCAGTATATATCGAAGAAAGGCTATTTGTCGAGTCCGTCGACGTTCTCGTTCTGGACGACATCCAAGAGCCACTTCAAAATACTAGTTTATTTAGAAATAAAAGTTTCAGGGCTCCTTCTCTGCACTCGTCCTACCGCTCGTGCCGTCTCTAGTACGCCTGGGCCATCAGCGGATCGACTCGCAGTGCATCCTTGAGTCCTCGCGCCGCAGCGCCGACACGTGACGGTCTCTCGAGTTCCGTCGGATGCGCGCTGGAAAGCGCTTCCCATAGTGAGATACCAATGATCGAAAACGAGACTCCCGCGATCTTCTTGCCCGGGCCCATGCCCAGCGCCCTGATCGGTGGTGGCGACGGTCGACTCGATCTCGAGCCCGACACTGGACTCAACAAGTACGGCTGCGCTCCGAAGCCGCGCGAGGCTCTGCCCCTCGGATCGTGTACTGCATCCTCTCCCTCCAAGCTCGGCTACCGCGCAGCGGAAGAGCTCTGCGAGCACCTCGAGGCCGTCGGCCGCGACGAAGGGGCGGACGCGGTCCGTCGAGAGGTCAGCGCAGGGCTCTTTCAGATTCGCGAACGACTGACGAACGCGCTGGGCATCGATCCGTCGACCCAGACCGGGGTCGTCCTGACCCCATCGGGTACCGACGCCGAAATGTTGGCTTCCTACCTGGCCCTCGGGGATCGTCAGAGCCTGCGCAACATCGTCGTCGCCCCTCGCGAGGTGGGAAGCGGCACGACGCTCGCGGCGGGCATGCGTCACTTCGACGAGCAGACGCCCCGCGGTCAGCGCCGCGTCAAGGGAGAAGCCCTCGACCGTCTCGCGGAGCGGGTCGAGGTGAGTACCGTGTTCCTGCGGGACGAGTCCGGGGCCCAACGATCGAGAAAGGAGATCGAAGCGAGCATCGAAGACCTGGTCGAAGACGCCGTCTCCAAAGACCAGGTGCTGCTTCTGCACGTCGTGGCGCACAGCAAGACCGGTGCTCATGCGCCTTCGCTGCGCTTCGTTCGCAAGCTCGTCCAGGAACGAGGCGCCGAGCGCGTTCGGGTCATCGTCGATGCCGCACAGGGACGCATCAGCCGTCGCGGCCTCAACGCAGCTCTGGCGAGCGGCTACATGGTTCTCTTCACAGGCTCCAAGTTCTACGGTGGACCGCCGTTCGCCGGCGCCCTCCTCGTTCCGCATGCGCTCAACCCGGTCGAGATGGGTCTGGATCCGGTTCCCGCAGGAGGTCGCGACTACTTCTCCGTCACCGAGCTACCGCCCGCATGGGCCGGAGCCACTTGCGAGCTCTCCCAGGAACCCAACGTCGGCCTCCTGCTTCGTTGGCAAGCGGCCCTCGCCGAGATCGAGGCTTACTACGCCGTCGAGCCCCAGCTCCGCTACGAGGTCCTGCGCCTCTTCGAGAGTCTCGTTCCCGAGGTCTTCGACGGCTCGCGGCGCGTTGTGCTCGAGCCTCTGACACCTCCCATCCTCGATGACAACGGTGTGCGTCTCCTCGAGTCCAAGCGAACGGTCTTCGCCTTCCGGCTCACTCGGCGCCAAGAGGTCGAGAG
>JBCCLJ010000033.1:0-43073 GCA_039026915.1 Acidobacteriota bacterium | reverse complement strand
GGGTTTGCGCGGCGCAGGCCGATCTTCGGCACGGCGCACGCTCAACGATGGACACCGCATCGCCTTCGCGCGCGGCGCACCAAATCTCGACCTGCGGCGCGCAAACTGAGCGCTACGGGAGTTTTTCATCAAGCCCCTAGATCGGCGCAGAGGTGACGATCGTCTCCTCGGGTTCGCCGCACCGCAGGCGATAGATCTCGTTCTGCGGATGCCCTAGATAGGCAAGCTCCTGTTCGGGGCGCGGGTGATAGAGCCCTCGTATGACGCGCCCGATGCCAGAGTGAGCGACGACGACGAGACGCTCCGCCGAGGCGTTGGCCTCCAGGAACGAAGCGATGCGCAACGCCGTCCCGGCGAAGCTCTCGCCCTCGGGGTGTACGAAGTTCCACTTGTCGCTCAGGCGCCGCGCGGAGTGCTTCGGGAAGCGCTCGAGCAGCTGATCCTCCGTCAGCCCCTCGAAATCGCCAAACGACACCTCCTTGAGACGATCGTCCGAACGAACCCCGGGGGCGGAGAGCGCTTCGGCGACGATCTCGGCGGTACGGTAGGCGCGCCCCAACGGGCTGGCGACCACCTCAGACCCGGACCCGTCGAGCCGGGAGGCCAGAAGCTCGCCAGCGGCCCGTGCCTGAGCCAGGCCGCGCTCGGTGAGCGGTGAGTCGAGCTGGCCCTGTAGACGACCCCTCATATTCCACTCCGTCTGGCCGTGACGGACGAGCAGGAGCTCGCGTGGGACTCGGTGAGGACCGTCGTTTTGCAGCAGACTCGTCATCGCCGACAGGCTATCTCCACACGCGCAGAGAAAACATGGGGGCGAGCGCTGGAAAGCCGACCCTCTTCTTTGAGAGAATGGCGGTCCATCTTCGGACTCTCGCTCCGCGTCGAGCCTCCTCTCAGAAACTCCTTCAGGGAATCTACGAGGCTCCACTGCGGCCCCAAACCTCCCCTGAGCCGCTTCGGCTCAACGACCGTAGAGGTGACCCATGAAGGAAGCACTCCAGTTCTACATCAACGGTGAGTGGGTCGACCCCACGACGCCGAAGACTCTCGACGTCATCAACCCGACGACCGAGGAGGCCATCGGACGCATCAGCCTCGGTACCGCCGCCGACCTCGACAAGGCCGTCGCTGCCGCCAAGGCCGCTTTCCCGGCCTTCTCGCAGACCTCGCGCGAGGAGCGCATGGAGCTGCTCGGCAAGATCATCGGCCTCTACCAGGAGCGCCTCGGTGAGATCGCGCAGACGATCTCCAGCGAGATGGGCGCACCGGCGTTTCTCGCCCAGGCTGCACAGGCTCCGTCCGGCCTCGGCCACTTCGCCAACACCCTCGAGGTCCTCAAGACCTACGAGTTCGCCGAAGACCGCGGCACGACGCAGATCGTCAAGGAGCCGATCGGCGTCTGTGGCCTGATCACCCCTTGGAACTGGCCGATCAATCAGATCGCCTGCAAGGTCGCCCCGGCGCTCGCCGCCGGCTGCACGATGGTGCTCAAACCGAGTGAGGTCGCTCCGCTCAACGCGATCATCCTCACCGAGATCCTGCATGATGCGGGCGTCCCGGCGGGCGTCTTCAACCTGGTCAACGGCGAAGGTCCCGAGGTCGGCGCGGCGATGTCTGCCCATCCGGACATCGACATGATGTCGTTTACCGGCTCGACCCGGGCCGGGCGCGCCGTCGCCATCGCGTCGGCCGACACGATCAAGCGCGTCGCTCAGGAGCTCGGCGGCAAGTCGCCCAACATCGTGCTCGACGACGCCGATCTCGAGAAGGCCGTCACTGGCGGCGTGCGCCAGTGCTTCACCAACAGCGGTCAGAGCTGCAACGCGCCGACGCGCATGTTCGTGCCGGCCGCCAAGCACGCTCAGGCTCTCGAGCTCGCCAAGGCAGCCGCCGAAGCGACGACGGTCGGAGCACCGGACGCTGAGGGCGTCGCCATCGGGCCCGTGGTCAGCGAGCTGCAGTACAACAAGATCCAGGGCCTCATCGAAAAGGGCATTGAAGAGGGCGCCGAACTCGTCGCCGGCGGCCCCGGTAAGCCGGAAGGCCTCGAGACGGGCTACTTCGTCAAGCCGACCGTCTTCGGCGGCGTCAACAACGACATGACGATCGCGCGGGAAGAGATCTTCGGCCCGGTGCTGTCGATCCTCCCCTACGAGAGCGAAGAGGAAGCCATCGAGATGGCCAACGACACGCCGTACGGGCTTTCCGGCTACGTTCAGTCGGGCGACCTCGAGCACGCCAAGCGCGTTGCCGCGCAGATCCGCTCTGGCAACGTGCACATCAACGGTGCCCAGGCCGACTTCGCAGCACCGTTCGGCGGCTACAAGCAGTCGGGCAACGGCCGCGAGTGGGGCGACCACGGTTTCGAGGAGTTCCTCGAGACCAAGGCCGTCATGGGCGCAGTTCCCAAGGCCGGCTGACGCTGCCAGCATCGCCTCGATGAAGACCGCCGCGTTCGCGAGAGCGCGGCGGTTTTTCTTTGTCAGGACCCGCGACGCGGCCGCGCGATACCGAGCTCAGTCGATCTCGTAGCGCGTGCCGTCTTTGCGCGAAGCGTAGACTTCGTGCTCGTCGCGCACCCACTGGAAGTCGTCGGCCGTGTAGACGGGCATGTCGCCAGCCACGCGACTGCCTACGACGAAGAAGGTCGCGGCGGCGGAGCGGTTGACGAGGTGATGGCCATTCTCGACGCCGGCCTTGAAGCCGGCGACCATCCCAGGATTCAGAACCTGCCCGCCTTCTTCGTCGGTGACGAGCTCGAGCTCTCCCTCGAGCAGGAGAACCAGCTCGTCGGAATGGGCGTGCCAGTGCCGGAGTGAGGATTCGGCGCCCGGTGGCAGGATCTGCAGATGAGCACCGAACTGGGTCAGGCCGAAGTGGTCCCCCACGTTGTGCCCGATCCAGTCGCCAAAACGCTCCAGGAACTTCTGCGGATAGAGGCTGGGACCTTCGCCGCTTCGCTGCGGCGGCATCGCCGTCGCGTGCACTGCTCTTCGGACGCCTGGTTTCGTACTCATGCACCGCCCCTAGCGGACGCCGCTGTCAGCCGCGCAGACGGCGGCGCCCCACTCGAACGGGTCACCGCCGACGAAGCACAACTTCGTACGGCGTGTCGCGGAGCTCAGGACCGGGCTACTGGCCCGGCAGGAAGCGCAGAGCCACCCAGCCGAGTGTGCCGGCGAAGAGCAGCAGACCCCAGACGCCCAGGCTCGGAATGCCCGAGGCGGAGAACGGAATGTTGAACGTCGTGGGATCGGACGGACCGGGCTCGTCCGGATCGTCCGTCGTCTTCATCGTCTCGTTCGTCCCGTCCCCGTCCTTGTCGACGAAGAGATCACCCTGGTTCGTGACCGAGCCGCCAGCGGCCGAAGCGTCGATCGTGGCGGTGATCTCGAGGATGACCGAGGCGCCGGCGGCGACAGAGCCGTTCCAGGCGACCGTATCGCCACCCGAGGTCGTGACGGTGCCGCCGCCGCTGACGACCGTGGCCGAAACCAGAGTCAGAGTGCTCGGCAGGACGTCGACGAATTCGTCGCCGGTGTTGTCGGTCTGCGTCGAGCCGCCGTTGTTGGTGATCGTGATGGTGTACACCACCGTTCCGCCAACGATGTAGGTGCCGGAAGCCGTCTTCGTGGCGCACACGTCCGGGGCACTCACGATGGACGTCTCGAACTCGACCAGGTCGTTCGTGTTATCTGGATCCGTCACAGCGGTTGCCGTGACCTTGGCCACGCCGGTGATCACATTGGTGCCCGGCGCCGCGCTGCTGCTGACCGTGACCTCGGCGACAATCGTCTCGCTGCCGCCGGGGCCGATGCTCGGCACGTCCCAGAACCTCGTGCCGAAGATGCTGCCGGTCGAAGGCGTCAGGAGGGTCGATGAGATTCCGGGAAGATCACGGACGAGCACCTCGACGCGCACATCGGTCGCCGTATCGGGTCCGGCGTTGCGTAGCGTCACGGTGTAGGTGAGATTCGCGGATCCGCTGCCCGCGATCACCGGGTCGGCCGACTCGAGAACCTCGATGGAGAGGTCCGCCTGAGCTGACGCGCCACCGGCGAGGAAGAGCAAACCCGCGATCAGGACTGCAGCCAGCCGGAGAGCCTGAGCTCCTGCGAACGAAGACCATCCACCGCTTCTCACCGCTTGGACCGAACCGATACCCGAAACCATGAAGTCTCTCCTCTGTTGCCTTCATGGTCATCGCTTCCACCGGCGAATTCAACGTTATTCGCGACGTTCGATGAGCCTCGCCGAGGCCGGACGCCTCTTGCGGCCCTTCGAGGTTTGCTGCGCAGGTTTCGTCGCCCACGCACAAGTCTCTGGAGGGCAGCGACTTAGGGCTGAGTCACTCAGTCCTGCCTGCTGACGAGCGCGGATCGCTCTCTTTCTCGGTGCCCGGAGTCCCGCGCAAAAGAATCCAGGGCCGAACGAGGCGGCGGTTGCGCACCCGCCGCCCGGAGGCGCACGGAGACCGCGCAACGGCACTCAGGGTCAGCAGCGAGAAGCTCGAATCGAGACGACGCTCGTCAGTTCAGATACTCCTGCCCGCGTCTTCCCAATACGGGGCTCTCAGCTTGCGCTTGAAGATCTTGCCGGAGTCTTCTCGTGGCAGGTCGTTCTGAAAAACGATGCGGCGCGGTACCTTGTACTTCGCCAGCTTGCCGATCAGGAACTCGCGCACGCCGCCGTCCGTCAGACTCTCACCGGGCTCCGGCTCGACGTAGGCGCAGAGCTCCTCGCCGAACTCCTCGTTGGGGATGCCGAAGACGGCGCAGTCCTTGACGCCGGGCATGCCGATGAGGGCGGCCTCGATCTCTGCCGGATAGATGTTGACGCCGCCCGAGATGACCATGTCGTTCTTGCGATCGCAAAGAAAGAGGAAGCCGTCGTCGTCGAGGTAGCCGACGTCGCCCGCCGTCACCATGCCGTCGATCTCGATCTCACGGCGCTTCTCGTCGAGCTTGTTGTAGGTGAAGTCCGGGAAGCCCTCCATGGCCAGGTAGACGTTGCCGATCTCGTTCGCGTCCAGCTCTTTGCCTTCGTCGTCGTAGATCTTGACCGTGGCTCCCTCGATCGGTCGACCGACGGTACCGGGATTGGCGAGCGCTTCCTCGGCGTTGTGGAAGATGACGCCCCCGGTCTCCGTCGAGCCGTAGTACTCGTTGATCACCGGCCCCCACCACTCGATCATCCGACGCTTGACGTCGGGCGGGCAGGGTGCGGCCGCGTGCACGACGAACTCGAGCGAAGAGAGGTCGTACTTCGTCTTGATCTCGTCCGGCAGCTTGAGCAGGCGCACGAACATCGTCGGCACCATATGCAGGTGCGTGAGCTTGTGCTCTTCGATGAGGCGCAGCAGGCCCTCCTCCTCGAAGCGCGGCTGCAACACGCAGAAGCCGCCGCCGCGCGCCGCGTAGAGGCCATAGGCGTTGGGCGCCGAGTGGTACATCGGGCCGGTGACGGCGGTGCGGAACTCTCCCTCACGAAAGCCGAAGATCTGGCTGATCATCGCGCCGAAGGTCTCGGCGTTCTCGTCGCTCATCGGCTTGCGCCGCACGCCCTTCGGGTTGCCGGTCGTGCCCGACGTGTAGATCATCGTCGACGGCGGCGGTGGAGGCGGCAGTTCGACCAACTCCTGGGACTCGAGCCAGCTCGACCATTCGCGAGCTCCCTCGGGCACCTTGCACAGCGCCGGATCGATGCCGTAAGTGTCGCGGATCTCGTCCGGCGTCTCGACGACGAAGAGCTCGACGCCGTCCGGGATCGCACCGTCGATCTGAGGCAGGAAGTCGGCGTGGGCGACGATCGCCTTCGCGGCGCAGTCGCGAAAGATGTAGCCGGCCTCTTCCTGCTGGAAGTGCCAGTTGACGGGCACCGCGTGCGCGGCCAGCACGTTGGCCGCCATCGACGATTCGAAGAACGCAAAGTCGTTGCGCAACATGATCGCCACGGCGTCTTCTTCGCCGATGCCCATGCGCTGCAGACCTGAGGCCGCTTTCGCTACGCGTCCCAGCAGCTCTTGCTGTGTGATCTGACGGTGGCCGCTGAGAATGACTCCGTTCACTGACTTTCTCCTTATCGATCACCGGCACGCAGGGGGGCGTGGCCGATGTAGTTGGGTCGGTATCGGAGTCTGAGCTCGCTGCTCAGATCCGGAGCCAGTCGCACGCGCAGGCGGCGCCGCACGTTGGGGGATGCGGGGTCTGCGGGAAAGCCGACGAGCAAGTGGCTGCGCGCCAGCTGGACCGCCTCGAGACACGCGGTCTCGGGCTCCGCCGTGCTGACTCTCAGCCCGCCGGTCGCTCGAACGATCTCGTCGAGCAGCAGCGACGCGCGCGTCGGACGGCTCTGATCGTAGGGACGCTCGTGGCCGGCCGCGTCGAGCACGATGATCGGGTGCTCGATCCTGCCGAGGAGCTCCCGGGCCTTGCGCAGCGAGAGACGACTGGCGTTGTCACCGCCGTCGGTGACGACGAGCGAAATGCGACGCAGTGCCTCTCCCGCGGGACGCTCGTCGCGCGCCAACCAGACGAGGGCCTCCAGGAGAGATGTGGCTCCCGAGGTCGGCCAGTCGCCGAGGGCGGCGTGCGTGACGTTGCGGTCAGCCGTCGGTGCGTCGCGCACTTCGGCACCCTCTTCGGCAAAGCCGGCGACGCGAACGACGTCGCGGCCCTGCAGCTGGTCGATGAAGCAGCGCAGCAGCTCCTGACTGCGTGAAACGCGCTCGGCGAAGTCCATGCTGCGAGACTCGTCGCGCAGGATCTCCAGTTCGAGAGGGTCCTCGGCCGCGGCGAGCACGTCCACCGACGTCGACTCGCCGTCGACCTCGAGACGCAGGCCACCCGGAGCCACGATGCGGTCGAGCATCGTCCAGGACGCACCGGGAGCCGGGCCCCCCAGGTACCGCTTGAGCGGCGTGACGCCAAACATCACGTAGGAGACGGTGAGGCTCTCCTTCTCCCCGGCGGTCTCCTGGGCGGTACTCGGCTGCACCGAGAAGCTCAGAGCCAGCGCCGCGGCGAGAAGGCGGGTCTTCACGGCAGCCGCCGCTCGTAGAGTTCGATCGTGTTGCCGTCGGGATCGCGCACGGCACCACGTCGCCAGCCGTCCTCGAGGCTCACCTCTCCCTCGCGACGACCGCCGTGGCGCGCGGCCGTTGCGAAGGCCTCGTCGAGCGAAGCGACCTCGAAGCCCAGCTGATGGCTCGGGAAGCCGTCGAAGTCTGGCGACTCGCGCAGCGGCACGAGCTTGATCGTCACGCCGTCGATCTCGGCAAAGCGCGAGGCGATTCCAAACGTGTCGACCTCGCGAAACTCAGCTCCGAAAGCCTCTTCATAGAAGGAGACCATGGCGTCGAGGTGGTGCACGCGAAGCGCCACCGACAGCAGCGCTCGCTCCGCAGGAGGCCTCTCGGGGAGGTCGGCGCGCTCGGGAGGGGAGTTGTCCAGCAGACACGAGACCGAGAGGCCCGCGAACAGCAGCGCGACCCAAAGGGCTGGCCCCCCGGAGCTCTTCGCAACACTTCTCTGCAAGGTCGTGTCAGCCGTTGCTCTTTGCGTAATCGACCGTCAGCCAGCGCTCCGGACGGATGCGCACCGTGATGCTGCCCTCTCCCGTGTCGCCCTCGACGTAGGCGTTACCCTGCTCGACGCCGAGGTAGCGCTGAGCCATGGGACGGGTCGTCGCGTCGACGTCGGTCGGCTCGACGCTCGTCACCGGCCCTTCGACGCTGACGTACTTGTAGGGGAGCTCCTCCTGCTGGGAGCAGAGACTCACCCGACGGCCCAGGGACAGAAGCTTGCCTTTGCGCGAGCTCTCCCCGGTCACCACGACGATGTCGCCTCCCGGCTCGTAGGAGTACCAGACCGGCGCCGTGAGGGGGCCGCGGCCAGGATCGTTGAGGCTCAGAACACCTACGTGCAGGTCGGCGAGGAAGGCCTCGCGCTCGGCGACAGACATCTTCAGAGACATCGCAAACTCCTTGGAGTGAGCATCAATTCTAGTCGTCTCGACGCTTACAATGACAGCCCATGAGGGCCAAACCACTGGTGGACCGAGTCGCCGTCGTCACCGGGGTGTCGAGGCGCCTCGGCATTGCGGCGAGCACGGTCACGGAGCTTCTCGAAGCGGGAGCGGCGGTCTACGCGACCGGGTGGCCGAACCACGACGCCGAGCAGCCGTGGGGCCTCGCGGACGGCGAGACCCAGGAGCTCCTCGAGGAGTGGGCGGCAACCGGCGAGATTCACTGGGAGGCGAGCGACCTCGCCGAAGCCGAGGCGCCCCGGACGATCGTCAACGCCGCTCGCCAGCGCTTCGGAGCCGTCGACTTCGTCGCTGCGGTGCACGCGCGCAGCTCACACCAAGCCCTGGCCGAGGTCACCGCCGCAGAGCTCGATGCCTGCTGGGCGACAAACGCGCGCTCCTGCGTATTGCTCGCCCAGGCCTTCGCCGAACTCTTCGACGCGGAGCGCGGTCACGGAGCTCTCGTGCTCTTCACCTCGGGCCAGCACATCGGCCCGATGTCCGACGAGATCGCCTATGCCGTCTCGAAGGGCGCCATTCACCAGATGACGCACTCGCTCTCCGACGCCTTGATCGACCGCGGCATCACGGTGAACTGCGTCAACCCTGGCCCCGTCGACACCGGCTGGCTCGACGGCGAGCTGCACGAACAGGTCGCGTCCATGTTCCCTTCGGGGCGCTGGGGTCAGCCAGCCGACATCGCGCGCATCGTGCGCTGGCTTTGCACGCAAGACGCAGCCTGGCTCACGGGCCAGATCCTCGACGCCGAAGGCGGCTTCCGTCGCTGGGCCTCGCTCGATCGATTCGACTGATCTCACTCTCGCCACACGAGGAGTCCAGCTTGCTGACCATCCATCACCTGATCGTGGGACGCTCCGTCTTCACCGTCTGGCTGCTCGAAGAGCTCGGTATCGAGTACCAGCTCGAGCCGTACCACCGGCTCGCGACGCGGCGCGCTCCGCCCGAGCTGCGCGAGGTCCACCCGCTGGGCAAGTCGCCGGTCATCGTCGACGAGGGACGCACGATCGCCGAATCCGGCGCGATCGCCACCTACCTGCTCGAAAAGTACGACCCCGATCACGAGCTTTCGCCGCCGCCGTCGGACCGCGATCGCTGGGTGCAGTTCATTCAGTGGCTGCACTATCCTGAAGGATCGGCCTTCGGTCCGCTGAGCCTCGTGCTGCTCTCGGCCTCCTCTCCCGAGCCCATGCCGCAGCTCGTGCAGGACTTCGCCACGGCTGAGGTGAAGTTGCATCTCGACTACATCGAGTCTGCCTTGAAGGAACGCGACTACATCCTCGGTGACGAGTTCTCCGCGGCCGACATCGGCCTCGGGTACATCGTCGCGCTCGCGGATCGACTTCAGCTGATCGAGGGCCGCGAAACGATCTCCGCATACCTGCAGCGTCTGCAGCAACGACCGGCCTTCCAGCGCGCTCACGAGCGCAGCGGCGGCTGAAGGGACTCCCCATGAGCGAGCTTCTTTCGAACCCAGCGACGTGGACGGCGTTCCTGACGCTCACGCTGCTCGAGCTCGTGCTCGGCATCGACAACATCGTCTTCATCACGATCCTCGCCGACAAGCTGCCGGAGGAGCAGCGAGCGCGAACGCGCAAGCTCGGCCTCGCCCTGGCACTCTTCATGCGCATCGGCTTGCTGCTGACCCTGGCGTGGATCATCGGCCTGACCGCGCCGCTCTTCACGGTGTTGGGTCAGGAGATCTCGGGTCGGGATCTCATCCTCTTGATCGGCGGCCTCTTTCTCCTGTGGAAGAGCACGCGAGAGATCCATCAGCTGATCGAAGGCGAGGAGGGCGAAGCGTCTTCCAAGGTGCGGCCGACCTTCAGCGCCGTACTGACGCAGATCGTGCTGCTCGACGTCGTCTTCTCACTCGACTCGATCATCACCGCCGTCGGCATGGTCAACGAGATCCCGGTGATGATCGCCGCGGTGATCACCGCCGTCGGGCTGATGATCGTCGCCTCGGAGCCGATCGGCCGCTTCGTCTCCGCCAGGCCGACGGTCAAGATGCTGGCGCTTTCCTTCCTCTTCATGATCGGCACCGTGCTCATCGCCGACGGTCTCGACCATCACGTGCCGAAGGGCTACATCTACTTCGCGATGGCCTTCTCGCTGATCGTCGAGATGCTGAACCTGCGCGTGAGAAAGAGCGCCCCGGTCGATCTGCGGGAGCCGTACGCGAGGGAGTAGGGAACTGCCGCCGCGAGTCGGCAGCGGGGTGTGGATTGCGGGAGGGGCACGGACTGCTTTGCCGAGCCAGACCGCAGCCCTCAGTTCTTCAGGTACTTGGCGAACCAGTCGACCGTCGCGGTCGTCGAGCGCAGTCGGTTGACCTCTTTACGGAAGTCATGGCCCTCGTCCGGAAAGAGGATGTAGTCGACGGGCACCCTGCGCTTGCGCAACGTCTCGACGACCTGATCGGCCTCGACGACCGGCACGTTCGTGTCGTTGGCACCGTGCAGGACGAGCAGCGGCGTCTTCACCTGCTTCAGCTTGTAGATCGGCGAGAGCTTCTTGAGCAGATCCTTCTGCGTCTTCGGGTCGCCGTACTCCGTTCCGGAGATCGCCGCCATCCAAGGTTCGGTGTTGGCGAAGAACGTCTCGAAGTTCACCATGCCGAAGAGGTTGACCCCGGCGGCGAAGAGATCCGGATAGTCCGTCACGCCAACCATCACGGCGTAGCCACCGTACGAGCCACCCATGATGCCCAGCCGCTTCTCGTCGGCGATGCCTTCCGCGACGAGATGCCGCGCGGCGCTTTCGATGTCGCGATTCGCATCGAAGCGCAGCTCGCGGTTGTCGAGATTGACGAAGCGCTTGCCGAAGCCGGAAGAGCCTCGGATGTTGGGCGCGAAGACGCCGATGCCGCTCGCCAGCAGAGCCTGGTAGTCGCTGCGCAGACGCGGTCGCTCCTGGCCTTCCGGACCGCCGTGAAAGCTGAGCACGTACGGTTGCGGACCGTCGGCGCCCTCAGGTCGGTAGAGCCATCCGGAGAGCTCCAGCCCGTCGTGCGCTGCGAATCGCACGAGCTCGGGCACGACGAGAGTCTCCATCTCGACGCCGGGATGCGGGCAGTCGGTGATGCGCTTGCCGAAGCCGGTCGTCAGCGAGAGCACATAGACGTTCGACGCCTGCTGAGCGCCCGAACCGACCATGGCGAGGGACCGTCCGTTGGTTGCCCAGGAGAGGCCACCGATCAGATCGACTCCGAGGGCAATCGGGCGCCGCTCCGTCGTCGCGAGGTCCAGGATCTCGAGCTCGGAGCGGCCGGCGACGTTCCACACCAAGGCGACGCGCTTGTCTCGCGGGTCGACGGCGAAGGCGCCCAGCTCGGCGTCGTCGCGCTCGGCGAGAAGCTCGAAGTCACCGGCGACGAGCTCGCCGGACTCCGAGCGTTGGAGCGACTGGCGCCCGAAGGCGATCAGATCACGGTCGGTGTTGGACGACAGATAGACGACGTCACCGCCCCGGGAGAGCTCGCCGCCGTAGGAGCCGGGTCCCTCGTGCGGCGTGAGCAGAAGCTCATCGCCGGACGCGACGTCGCGCGCGAAGAGGTCGTTGGAGCCGCGCCCCGCCAGACGGCTCACGAGCAACACGCTGCCGTCCTGCGACACGTCGACGATGCTGCCGAGGCCCTCGCTCTCGAAGACGCGTCGCTTCTCGCTCTTCTCGAGATCGTAGAGATAGCCATCGAGAGCAGCCGCCGAGCGTTCGTTGCTCCCCAGAGCCAGCGTGCGGCCGTCCGCCGACCAAGGGCCGAGCCGATTCGTCTCGCGTCCGCCAGCGGTGATGCGCTCGACCTCGGTACCGTCCTGGGAGATCAGATAGACCTGAGTGTTCATTCCACCTCCGGGAGCCGCCGTCACCGCGATGCGGTCGCCCTTCGGTGCGAAGCGCGCCGAGAACACCGTGTCCTCGAGAGCCGTCTGCTGCCGCGGCCATCCGCCGCCGACGGGAACGGTCCACACCTGCGGCGTTCCACTCATGTCCGAAACGAACGCCAGAGTTCGTCCGTCTGGCGAGAAGGAAGGTGAGGTACACGATTTGACGCCCGCGAGCCGGCGCACGAGATCCTCGGCGTCAGACGCGCCTGCGTTGGAGACCCCAACCCCGAGGAGGGTGACGAACATCAACAGTGTGAGGCGATTCAGAATCATGACGACTCCTCGCGCCGCGGGTCGCGGCGCCGCTGCAGTGGCTTCCTCTGGTCGAAAGCACGAGTCTAGCCTCGCCGCCGCATCGACCCGCGAAAGCCGATCGAGTACGCTGAGTCTCTTCGGCGACAGAACGTCGAGCGCAGCGGCCACAGGGCCGGGCGTCTCGAGCAGAACTTCGAAAGGGGTGCAGGGGGAGTGAGCGAAGACAGCTCAGCAAAGAGCAGGGAGCTCAGGAGACCCGAGGACTGCCGGTCGATGACCGAGATCCGCTCCTGCATCGACGCGATCGACCACGAGCTGGTGAAACTCATCGGCCAGCGAGTTCGCTACGTCGAGGCCGCCTCTGCCTTCAAGAACGACGCCGCTGGCGTCCGCGCCGAGGAGCGGCAGCGCAAGATGCTCGTCGAGCGACGCGAGTGGGCCGCGCGCGAGGGCGTCGACCCCGAACTCATCGACGAGCTCTTTCGCAACATGGTGCGACGCTTCATCGAGCTCGAGATGCAGCGCTTCGAAGAGCGCCGCTGAGCTTCGCCCCGATTCACCCCCCAGAAACAAGAGACGAGGAGTCCTGATGATCGATTTCGAGATCCCCGCAGAAACCCAGGCCGTGCGCGAGAAGGTGCGCCGGTTCGTCCAGGAGCACTGCATCCCGGCCGAAGAACAGCTGGAGGAGAAGGGACTCAAACCGGTGCTGAGCGAGCTGCGCGAGAAGGCGCGCGCCGAGGGCCTCTGGTGTCCCTTCATTCCGGAGGAGCACGGCGGCATGGGCCTCAAACCACTCGCCAACGCTCTGGTGCAGATGGAGCTCGGCGAGAGCATGCTGGGAGCACACGCTCTCAACACTCAGGGTCCCGACGACGCGACCATGATGACTCTGCTCGAGCACGGTAGCGACTTTCAGAAGGAGAAGTTCCTCAAGCCTCTGCTCGCCGGCGAAAAGCGCATCTGCTACTCGATGACCGAGCGCGCCGCAGGCGCCGACGCCACCGGCATGCAGACGTCGGCAGTGCTCGACGGCGACAACTACGTGCTCAACGGTGAGAAGTGGTTCAGCTCGTCGGCCAGCGTCGCCGACATCGCCGTCGTCATGGCCAAGACCGACCCCGACGCCGCGCGGCACCGGCAGTTCTCGACCTTCATCGTCGAGCTGCCGAACCCCGGCTACGAGATCCTGCGCAACATCCCGGTGATGCACGAGCACAACGAGATTCGCGAGCAGCTCGGTGGTACCCACTCCGAGATCAAGATCGAGAATCTGATCGTGCCCAAGGAGAACCTGCTCGGCGGTCGCGGCAACGGCTTCGCCATGGGCCAGCACCGACTGGCGTATGGCCGCCTTCGTCACGGCATGCACAACGTCGCCATGGCGCAGCGCGCTCTCGACCTGGCCACGAAGCACGTGACCCAACGCACGACCTTCGGCAAGCGCCTCGCCGACCGCCAGGGCGTGCAGTGGATGCTCGCCGACTGCGCCAGCCAGCTCTACATGGCCCGGCTCGTTCTCCTGCACATCGCCTACAAGGCCGAGAACGGCATGGATCTGCGCCAGGAGAACTCCATCGCCAAGGTCTACCTTGCACACATGGTGCACAACGTCGTCGACACGGCGCTGCAACTGCACGGCGCGCTCGGCTACAGCCACGACACGCCGCTCGCCAAGTGGTACACCTCGATCCGCAGCCAGCGCCTCGTCGACGGTCCCGACGAAGTCCATCGCTGGCGTGTCGGCCGCAACGTGGTCAAGGCCTTCGAGCAGTTCGGAACGACGGCCCCGGCGGCCGGCGGCGACCTGCTCTAGGCGGCCACTTTCGGCGAAGCTGCGGCGCGTCAGCCCTCTGACGCGTCGCCGGCCCGCAGCGCACGCCCGATGCGCAGGAGCGTCTCGCCAGCGGCGTGCTCGACCGTTCCCCGGTCGAGCTCCAGCGGGCAGAGCGCATCCGACTGGAGGATGCTGGCCAGCCCGTGAATCGTCGACCAGACGAAGAGAGCGTCGTGCTCGACGCTCTCGTCGTCGAGGCCCGTGGTCTCGTCCAGCTGCCCCAACGCTTCTCGCAGCAGCCCGAAGGCGCGCTGAGCGTTGGCCGTCATCTCCGGGTGCTCCTCGGCGTTCGGATGCGGCGTTGCGAAGAGCAGCCGATAGTGCAGCGGATGCTCGAGGGCGTAGCGCACGTAGCTCTCCCCCATGCTGCGCAGGTCGTCGTGCGGATCGGGGAAGCGCGGGCGGTTTTCGAGGTGCTGCGCGAACTCCTCGAAGACGCGTGCGACGATCTCGGCGAGCAGGTGGTCGCGCGAAGGAAAGTGCTTGTACGGGGCCTGATGCGAGACGCCGAGACGACGGGAGACCTCTCGCAGGCTGAGCGACTCGACGCCGGACGTCTCGACGACCTTGAGCGCCTCGGCGACGCAGCGGTCGCGCAGCGAGGTCGTCTCGCGCTGTTGGATCTCCGCCATCGACGGGAGTCTGTCGTGGCCGGTTGACACCGTCAACCATTTTGAGCAGACTCCGGGTTGACAGTGTCTACCCCCAAGGAGTCCAGCATGCAGACAACACCGTGTCGCTCCCTCCTCCTCACCCTGCTTCTCAGCTTCACCGCGGCGTCCGTCGGTGCCTCCGAGATCACCGTCAAGGTCACGGGCATCGAGAGCGCCGAAGGCATCATCGGCTGCGCTCTGTTCGCTGCGAGTGAAGCGGACAGCTTTCCCTCCGACGGCGCTCAGTCACAGATGTCGGTCGATCCCGACACGGGCGGAGTGACTTGCTCCTTCGAGAACGTCGAGGCCGGACGCTACGCAGTCTCCGTCTCGCACGACCTCAACTCGAACGGCAAGGTCGACACCCGCGCCTTCGGCATTCCGAAAGAGCCCTGGGGTGTCTCCAATGGCGTGCGGCCGCGCATGCGCGCCCCCAAATTCAAAGAAGCTGCCTTCGACCTCGCGGTGGACGAGATCAAGGAGGTCGAGGTGACGGTCAAATGAGCCCGCTCGACGATTACGGCCCCTGGGCTCTGGTGACCGGGGCCTCCGAGGGCATCGGCAAAGCTCTCGCGAGGGAGCTCGCCGCTCAGGGACTCTCCCTGGTTCTCGTCGCCCGGCGTGGAGAGCGCCTGCAGGAGCTCGCCAACGAGCTGCGACGGGACCACCGCGTCGAGACGCTCGTGCTCGCCCTCGACCTCGCTCGACCCCAGGCGATCGTCGAGCTCGACGAAGCCACCCGCAGTCTGGACGTCGGCCTGGTCGTCGCCGCAGCGGGCTTCGGCAGCTCCGGCTCCTTCCTCGACAGCGAGCTCGACAACGAGATCGACATGCTGAACGTGAACTGCCGCGCGGCGCTCGAGATGAGCCACGTCTTTGGACAGCGGCTGCGTGAGCGAGGCCGAGGCGGCCTCATCCTGATGAGCTCGCTGCTCGCCTTCCAGGGCGTTCCGCGCGCCAGCAACTACGCCGCCACCAAGGCCTACATCCAATCGCTCGCCGAGGCGCTGCACATCGAGCTGGCTTCGCACGGCGTCGACGTCGTCGCTTCGGCTCCCGGTCCGGTGCGCAGCGGCTTCGCCGAACGGGCCGACATGACCATGAGCATGACGTCGAGTCCCGAAGCCGTCGCGAAAGGCACGCTCCGCGCACTGGGTCGACGCACGACTGTGCGTCCCGGAGCCCTGTCGAAGGCTCTCGAGTGGTCGCTCAAGACGCTGCCGCGACCGGGCCGGGTGCGCATCCTCCAGCAGGTGATGCGCGGGATGACCCAGGAGTCGGCATGACCGCCGCTCCGGGGAGCCTGGGGCTTCGGTGATCTAGCCCGACTGACAGGTCGGACAGAGGTACAGACGCCGCGATCCGACGACGATCTTTTCGATGGAATCGTCACAGCGGCGGCAGCGCTTTCCCTGACGAGCGAACACCCAGAAGCGTTCTCGCCGCTGGCCCTTCCTGCGCGCTGGGACCACCGAGGCCGGCAGCGTGACTCCCGCTGTCTCGTACGAGCGGCGCGTCAACTTGAGCGTCTCGCGGGCGACCTTGCGGCGCTGACCCCGGGTCAGATCCCGCGGCCGCTGCTCGGGGCGCAGACTGGCGCAGAAGAGAATCTCCGATCGCAGGTAGTTGCCGAGTCCGGCGACGAACGACTGATCGAGCAGCAGGGCGCCGAGCGACCGACCGGAGAAGGTCTTGCTCTGCAGACGCTCGTCGACCTCGTCGACGTCGGTGCTCTCCCAGAGCGCGTCGGGCCCGAGTTTGCGCAGAAAGGGGTGCCCGGCGACGCCGTCGGCGTCGAGTACGTCGACGTCGGTCGCGCTATAGAGGAGCGCCGCGACGCCTTCGGTGCGCAGCGCGACGCGCAGCCGGCGGTTCGTCTTCGGATCCGCCTTGCGCGCGATCTTCCAGACGCCGTAGAGCTGGTTGTGGCTGTAGAGAGTCAAACCGCCCGAAAAGTGCGTGAGCATCGCCTTGCCGTGCGTCGTGATGCCGGTCACCGTCTCTCCCTCGAGCACCTCTTCGAGCCCACGCAACGGCTCGAAGTCGAGCGTCACCGAGACGAGCTCGCGATCCCGAATCGCCTTCTCGATACGGTCGGCGGCGCGGCGAATCTCTGGACCTTCGGGCACGACTAGAACTCCATGCCGGCGACCGGTTGAGGCAGTGCGATGACGCGCTCCAGAGCCGACAAAAGCTCTGGAGCAGCCTGCAACGAGTCGGTCACGGCGAGCGTCGACGGCCGACCGACGCCGAACCAGAGTCGCGTGAAGCTGCCGACGTCCGCCACCAGGACGGGAAGTCCCTCAGTGGAGCCGCGAGAGGCGCTCGACGTCGGGCCGAGACTCACCGTGTAGCAACCGCCCGCTCCCTTCCACGAGAGGTCGTCGCTCACCTTGTCCGCAGCCGGGTCCGTGAGGTCGAGGTTGAAGGACAGCGGCTCTCCGGCGAATCGGCAGGCAGCGACGCAGGCCTCGACGTCGAGGATTCGCAGCTGCATCCAGGCGTGCGCTTCGTGCTCGGAGGCCATGGGGCTCCCGGCGGAACGCTGACGCTCGCGAAACGGCTCGCCGAGAAGAGCCTGCAATTGCACGTGCGCGGGCTGATAGAGCCTGACCGCCCGGAACTGATCGCTCAGCTCGTAGAGGAGTCGGAAGAGCTCGAGCAGCTGCTCGGTCGTCCGATAGGCGATCAGGAAGATGTTCCACGGACCGTACTCGTCCTTCATGCTGCCGACCAAGCAGTGCGTCAGAGCGCCCTCTTCGTCGCGGTAGCCGAGGCCGTAGAAGCGCTCGTGAAAGGTGAACTCTCCCTTGACGAACTCGCTGGAGTCGATGCGAATCGCACCGTGATGGCGCATGCGCCCCTGCAGTGCTCCGTGGATGTCCTCCGCCTGCTGGGGACTGAGCCGCTCCGGGGCTCGGAAGGGGATGTGCTCCACACGCAGCTGCGCCGGGTCGAAACGAAAGAGGTGCTCGTATCCCGACGTGCCGAAGCCCAGGCGGTCGTAGAAGCCCTGCTCGAACATGCCGAGTGCGGCAACTGCGAAGCCTTCTTCGGCGGCCGCGGCGAGGGCTCGGGCCGTCAATCGCGACGCAAAGCCACGGCGCCGAGCGATGGGGCTCGTGGTCACCGCGGTGATCGCCGAGAGCTTCAGGTCGACGCCCTCGCCGAGGGGTGAGGCGTAGTGCACGCTGCCGGGGCTGCGGTGCACGAGGCACTCGGCCTCACCGTCGATCCGAGCGACTTCACCGACTCCGGCCGCGAGAAAGTGCGCGACCTCGTTGCGCTGCTCGTCGCGCTCGATCCAGCCCACTTCCTTCCACATGCGCACGACCGCGTCGAGGTCGCTCTCGTCGTAGACCTTGAACTCGGTCACGACGCCACCTCTTCTCTGACGCCCAGCGCTTCGAGGACGGAACGCGCCGTCTTCCGACCGGAAACCAGAGCACCGTGGATCGACGCCGTCTCCAGTGCGTCTCCGGCGACGAACACGCCCGACCCATGGCGACACCGAAGGCGAGGGCGTTGGAACTCACCGGGCGTCTGCAGCGGCAGGGCGTAGCGAATCGACTGCTCCTCGAGGAGGCGCCAATCGTCCACCTGCTCTCCAAACCACTGAGTGAGCACCGGACGCACCTGCTCGTCTTTCGCGTCCTCGTCGAGCGCGGTGACGGAGACGAGGGAGCGTCCCTGCGGCGCGTAGTCGCTGGAGACCTGACTCGGTACACAGACGTTGTTGACGCGCGGACTCTGGTCGGCGGTCGGCTCGCCTTCGAGCATCAGGATCGGTCGCCGCTCCGGCGGAGACGGTGCGTCGTAGTAGAGGCAGGCGACGGACCGCCAGCGCTCGGGAGCCGGCTCGCCGAGAAGAGCACAGGCGGCCGGCTCCTCCACGGCGAGGACGACCGCGCTCGCTTCGATCCGCTCACCCGACTCCAGGAGCACGTGCGAGCCGCCCACCTCCACCACCCGCTGACCGCACTGCAGCGTCTCTGCGGAGAGCCGATCGGCGAGCTGCCGGGAGAGCTGTCCCATGCCGCGGCGCGGGAGCGTCGACGCGCCGAGCGAGAACTGGCGAAAGAGCAGCTCGAACCAGCGCGACGACGTCTCGAGGCGCCTTTCGAGGAAGACGCCGCCGAAGAAGGAGCGGAAGAAGCGATCGATCATCGCGGGCGAGAAGCCGAGCGACTGCAGGTGAGCCTCGGTCGACGTCTCCTCGCCCTCGAGCAGGCGGCGTCCCGGAGTCCGAACGACGTGGTGCCGCAGGCGGGCGACACGGAGCTTGTCGCCGAGACCGCCGATCGGGCTGATCAGGCTCTGCAGTGCCGCCGTCGGGCGACGAAACGGATCGCTGACGAGGTGCAGTCCGCCGTCGCGATGCACGAGAGCGCCCGGCTCGAACGAGCGAAGATCAAGCGCTTCCAGATCGAATGCGCGTCGGGCCTCGGGATACGCCGTGTTGAGCACCTGGAAGCCGCGGTCGAGCAGGAAGCCGTCGCGCTCGAAGGTGCGCACGCGACCGCCCGGCTCGGCTTCCGCTTCGAGGAGGCGCACCGAAACGCCGGACTCTTGCAGAAGACCGGCGCAGCGCAGCCCGGCGAGACCGGCGCCGACGATGACGACGTGCGCGGTCATCCCGCGCCACACCTTGTCTTGCGTAGAACGTTCATCCGTTGAATCTTACGGAGGACCCGCATCAGCGGATGAAGCCATCGGCACGCCGACTAGCAGCCTTTCAGCTTCTCCCGCCGGACACCGTCCGGCTTGCCGAGAACCTGCCGCCCCGTCTTCGAGGTGTAGTAGCCGAAGAGCACGCGCTCCTTGAGATCCGAAAAGAAGGCGGCACCCGCGCGCGTCTCGGCCGTCGGCGTGCGCTCGTCCGAGATCTCCTCGAGCAGAGACACCTGCTCCGCGTCGGCGAGCGCGACGAACGACGAGCCCCGCGCTCGGTCGTCGAGCCACGCCAGCCCGCCCAGGAAAGCAAGCTGCTCGTCGGCCTCGGCCACGGAGAGCGCTTCGTCGATGTACTCGTGCACTCCGGCCTCGGTGGCGCTCGGCGTCGACGTCTTCGGCAGGATCAGATCGCAAAGAACCTGCAGCATCGCTCCCTGCTCCGGAGTGAAGAACTTCGGTTGCCAGTCCACCGCCGCCGAGGCGGTCTGCACCGGCAGAGCGGCTGCAGCTGCAGCGCCGACACCGGCGGCGAGCACGCCTCGACGAGTAGGGCGACGGCGCTTTGCCGCCAGCGAACGTCCAGGAGTCTTTTGGCTCATCGCGTCTCTCCTCAGGCCAGGTCGCCGCGCTTGGCGGCTTCCACCAGGTATTCGGTGGAGCGCAACGCCAGCGACATCATCGTCAGCGTCGGATTCACACAGCCGATGGAGACGTAGCTCGCACCGTCCATGACGAACAGGTTGTTGATCTCGTGGGACTGCTGGAACTCGTTGAGGTACGAAGTCTTCGGATCGTCGCCCATGCGCGCTGTGCCCACTTCGTGAATGCCGGAGCCCATCGGCGCCGGCTCGTCGGCCACCTGGATGTCCTTGACCCCGGCCGCCTCGAGAAACTCGGCGCCGCGCTGCAGCATGTCGTCGACCATGGCCAGTTCGTTGGGACCCAGAGTGCACTGCATGCGCAGCACGGGCACGCCCCACTTGTCGACGACCTCGTCGTCGAGCACGACGCGGTTGTCGGCGCGCGGCAGAATCTCGCCAAAGCCGCCGAGCGAGAGCCGGGCCGTATTGCCGTCCGGAATCGCATCCTTGAACGCAGCGCCGAAGCCCTTGAGGTACAGAGCGTGCTCCCAAGCGGTGAGCCCTTCGCCTCCCTGATAGCCGTAGCCGCGCAGGTAGTCCTTGTTGTGCGTCTTCGGATCGGCGAGGTTCTGAAAGCGCGGCACGTAGACGCCGTTGGGGCGGTTGGCGTTCTGCGGTCGCACGCCGTCGCGCTCGGGGAGCCTGCCGCCAACTCCGGTCGCGTAGATGTGGTCCATGACGTAGCGACCGAGCACGTCGCTGTCGTTCGCCAGGCCGCCGTCCGCCGAGTTCAGCAGAATGCGCGTCGATGCCAGCGTCGAAGCGCAGAGTACGACGACCTTGGCCCTGACCTCGTGGCGCTCGTCGGTCGTCTTGTCGAAGTAGGTGACGCCGTCCGCCAGGTTCTCGGCGTCGGTCGTCACCTTCTCCACCATGGCGTTGGGGACCAGCGTGAACCTGCCGGTCGCCTCGCAGTCCTTGAGCGTCGTCTGCGGCGAGTTGAAGTAGGAGCGCGTGCGGCAGCCGTAGTGGCAGGGGCCGCAGTAGTGACAGGCAAGACGGCCTTTGCGCGACTCGGTGAGCACGGCCGTACGGCCGATCGTCATCGGCACACCGAACTGGTCTTTCAAAGTGTCGGCGAGCTTCTGCTCGCCGCAGGAGAAGGGCATCGGCGGCAGGAACTTGCCGTCGGGCAGAACGTCGAGGCCCTCCCTCTTGCCCGAGACGCCGATGTACTCCTCGACGCGGTCGTAGTAGGGCTCCAGTTGGGAGTAGCTGATGGGCCAGTCCATGCCGTAGCCGTCGCGACTCGCCGCTTTGAAGTCGTAGTCGCTCATCCGGTACGACTGCCGCGCCCACATCAGAGAACGACCGCCGACCTTGTTACCCTGAATCCAGTTGAAGGGCTTGCCCGGCGCCGTGGTGTACGGATTGTCGATGTCGTCGATGAAGAAGTCGGCATTGATCTCGGTGCAGGCGTAGCAGTAGGTCTGCACAGGGCGCCGCTGCAGAAGCTCGTTGCGCGGGTCGGGGCGACCCCGGAGCGGTAGATCGTGCGGCAACGTGTGCTCGCGGTAGTCCTTGCTCTCATCGAAGGGCTGCCCGGCTTCGAGCATGAGCACTTCCATGCCCGCCTCGGTCATCACCTTGGCCGACCAGCCGCCGGTTGCACCGGACCCGACCACGATCGCGTCGTAGACCTTCGTCGTCATCACTCGTTCTCCGCCCGTTCCTGGACCGCCCACGGATCTCGTTCCGAGAGCTGTTTTTGAGGGTTCCTTGCCGACAGTCTACGTCGACCCGCGGAATCGCTCGCCCCCAAGAAAGTTCGCGAAGGCTGTAAGTTCTGCCTCGCCGTCGCAACCAACCCCCATGTGACGAATTCAATGGACCCCTTGGAACAGCGCTACGTCGACCTGATCGACCGCAACGGCCCCCGGATTCGACGACTGTGCCGGAGCTGGGCGCGACGGGGCAACGAAGGCGATCTCGAGGCCGAGGTCTTTCTGCAGCTCTGGCGCGCGCTGCCCTCGTTCGAGGGGCGCTCGAACATCGACACATGGGCCTATCGGGTGACGCTCAACGTGGTGCTCTCGCAGACGCGCAAGGAGCGGCTGCGCCAGGGCACCGAGAGCGACACCGAGGTGGAGCTGCTCCCCGGCCGTCCCGCCGCGGATTCGCTCGAAGCCAGCGAGCGCCGGAGTGCTCTGCACGCAGCCCTCGCCGAGCTCGAGGACGCCGATCGCACACTGCTCTCGCTCTGGCTCGAAGAACTCCCCTACTCACAGATCGCCGAGATCACGGGACTGACGACGAACCACGTCGGTGTCCGGGTTCATCGCCTCAAGAAGAGACTCACCGACAGGCTGCGCGCGACCGCAGAAGGAGCGTAAGTTGAGCAACTCAGATCACGAACCGTTCTCCGAGCGCGAGCTCCAGGCCCTCTGGCGCAGCGGCGAGCGTGACGCCCCTTCGGGCGAGGAAGTCCTCGAGGACGCCAAGAGGAAGAGTCGCCGTCTCACCCGCAGTCTCCGACGGCGAGACCTTCGAGAGACGGTGGCAGGCCTCTTCGGCTTCGGCGTCATGGCGGTCATCGCGCTGCGAGCGCCGGGGCTGGTTCCCAAGGTGGCACTGCTGCTCGGCTCCCCGTTTCTCCTGCTGCCGGTCTGGCGACTGCATGCGGAGCGCCGACGTCACCGCGACCTGGCCCCCGACGCCGCCCTCAAGAGCCAGCTCTCCCTCGAGCTGCAGCGAGTTCAGGGACAGATCGACCTGCTGCTACGCGTCGCTCGCTGGTACGTGGCGCCGCTCGCGATCGGCAGCACGATCGTCGTCACCGCAGCGGCCTCGGCGGCACCCGGCACACCGGCGTTTCGCATCGCCACCGCCGCGGTCTGCCTCGTGGGGTCTCTTCTGATCTTCGGCATCGTCGGCTGGGGTGTCGTGCGGCTGAACCGCCACGCCGTAGAGAACGATCTCGAGCCGCTCAGGGACGACCTCGTCGAAGCGCTGGAGACGCTGCGCGAGGATGCGGCCTAGCGTCAGCGGACGCGCGGCCGTACGGTCGCCACATGGCCGTCGCGGTCGATGCCGACCGCCGTGTCGCGTGCTTCCTGCTCGCCCGGGAACGGCGACGTATAGGAGAGCCACCAGCCTTTGCGAATCTCGCGCACGCCCTCCAGCAGCGCCTCCGGCAGGCGATCCGACGCGACGCCGAACTGCGCCGAGCCCCCGCTGACGGCGGCCAACGTCTCCAAGCGTCGTCGCTGCTCGTCGGGAAGAGGGGCGTCGCCCTCGACGCCGAGGATCACGTAGACGGCGGGCGAAGCCTCGAGAGCGGCGAGCGTCTGGTCGAAGTCCAGCTGGCTGACGTCGTCTCCGCCGTCCGTCACGACGACGACGAGCTGCGGAGAGGAACCACCGCGCAGGAAGCGGGAGCCCTCCGCCAGAGCATCGAAGAGCGCCGTTCGGCCCGAGGCCGCCACACCGGCGAGGGTCCGCTCGAGATCGTCGGCCGAGGACCCCAGGGGCTGACGCACGTCGACGCGGTCGGAGAAGGTCAGGACGCCGACCCTGCTGTCGGACGCCAGAAGCCCTTCGACGAGTCCACTCCCGCCCGAGCTGACGACGGCCAGCGCCTCGTTCATCGAAGCTGAGGTGTCGAGCACCAGGGCGACGTCCAGCGGGGCATCGCGCAGAGACTGCACGGCCACGTCGACGGCGGTGATGGAGCGATCGTTGGCGGTCTCGACGACGCGTAGCTCCTCGGCGTCGAGGTCGTCCACCGGCTGGCCGTCTGGGTCGCGCACGTCGAGGAAGAGCTCGACGGCGGTCACCTCGACCTGCTCGTCGAAGGTGGCGCTGCCGACGACCACCGCGTCTTCGGAGCGCGTACCGTCTGCCAAAAGGCCAACGACGCTGACGACCCGGTCGCTGCCGCTTCCCAGGTCCATCGCCGCCGCGAAGGGCTCTTCCGTTCGCGTCGCCACGAGCTCGCCGTCGAGGTAGAACTCCAACCGCTCGATCTCCTGGCCGGCGGGTGTCTGCACCGCCGCCCGCGCCACGACGCCGCTGGGGTAGAGACCGCGCGGACGGGGCTCGACGAGGCGCACCGCGAAGCGCTGCTGCCCCTGGTTGAGCCAGAGCTGGTCGGTCGCGACCTCGTTGCCCTCGAAGTAGCCGACGACGCGCACCGTGTGGGGTACCGGGGCCTCGCCGAGGTCGAGCTCGGCGCTATATGGAGGACGTCGCTTCGCGAGGACCTGGCGCCCGTCGAGCAGGAAGGCGACACGGTCGATGTCTCCGCCGGCGCGGGCCTCGAAGCGGACCTTGCCGGCGATCGAGCCGCGCGACGGGGACATCAACTGCAGCGACGGGCCCTCGGTACGCGGCGCTGTGACCAGCTGAGCGCCCCGCGCCGTCTCGCGTCCTTCGGGCGAGGGCACGTCGAGATCCGCTTGGATCAGCGAATACTGCTCGCCGAAAACGTCCTCGATCCGCAGGCGCAGCTGCACGGCGCCGGGCCGAAGGAAACGCGTGAAGCCGAGCGGCACGGCGCGGGCCTCGACGGCCGTCGGACCCTCGAAGCGATAGCGGAACTCCTCGAAGAGCTTGCCATCGCGCAGGATCTCTCCCACCAGGACGAAGTGATGTGCCCAACCGTCGTCGAACTGCCGGCCCGGCGCCACGTCGCGCGAGACCGGAACGAGGACCTGAAGACCGGTGCGGCTCTGCCGTCTCGAGGGAAACCGGATCTCGGCCTGCACCTCGAAGGTACGGGCGCCTTCGGGGATCTCGACGCCGTCGAGCTCGAGGTCGGCGAGCCACTCCTGAGGCGGCTGCGGAGCCGCCAGTGCGGACTCGAGGACCTGGTCGTAGTTACCGATGCGGGAGATCTCGCGCTGCGCGAACCCGAGCAACTCATCGGCACAGAGCACACGCACGTCCTGCGTCGGCAGGCCCGAGCGCTGGATGGGGCGCAAAGGAGCACCGGGGAGCCAGGCCTCGTAGCCGGAGTTCGGAGAGCGCCGCTGGAAGACGGCGATGAAGCGCTGCGCCACGCGCGGACTGCCGCTGTAGAACCAGATCTCGAGCTCTCGCGAGCGACCGAAGCAGATCGTTACGGCCCGGCCGTCGGGCAGCGACCAGCCGGTAGGCGGACCGTTGAAGAGAAAGAGACGGTAGCGCGGGTCCGCGGCGGTGAAGGCGGGTCCCTGCGACTGCCTCAGCTCTTCGAAACGGTCGCGCAGCTCGTTGCCCGGAGTGCGCGGATCGGGGTCGCGTACCTTCCAGAACTCGGGCACGAAGGCGTCGCGGCGGTACTCCGGCGCCGCCAGGAAGTACTCGAGCTCGGCGATCGTGATGAGTCCGAAGACCGAGCGCACCCAGTCCCTCTGCGCCGGCGGCAGCGCGTTCACGCCGTCCGCCAGGCGCTGCTGCTGGGCACGCGCCGCTTCGTCCTGGGACCAGGCCGGCGTCGCCAGGAGAACGAACGTCACGAGAATCAGACCGAATCGCGGCATCGACAGCCCCAACGGTACCGCTTCGAGGGCTATTCCCGCGCGTCGAGCGGCGCGGTCGACCTCGGTCCCGAGGAGACTTCTCGAGCTCAGTCCTGACGAAGCGCCGTCACCGGCTCGACGCCGGAAGCGCGCCGCGCGGGAATCCAGCTCGCCAGAACGGCGACGGCCAGGAGCAGCAGCGGCACGACGGTGAACGTCGGCGGATCGTACTTCGAGACGCCGAAGAGCATCGACTCGAGAAAGCGCGTCGTGCCTAGAGCGAGCAGCAGCCCGGCGCCGATGCCGGCGAGGCTCACCGTGAGTCCCCCCCGCACGACCAGACGCGTGACGTCGCCGCGGTCGGCACCCATGGCCAGGCGAATGCCGAACTCGTGCGTGCGTCGTGAGACGACGTAGGAGATCACGCCGTAGAGACCGACCGCCGCGAGAACCAGCGCCAGAGCGGAAGCGATCAGCAGGATCACTACGGTGAAGCTGACTTGTTCGCGCGAGGCCGAGACGAGGCGCTCCATCGTCCTCACCTGGGCCACCGGCACGTTGGGATCGAGTGCCCAGAGCTCCGAGCGAATCGCCGGCACCAGCGACTCCGGTGGCAGCGACGTGCGCACGGCAAAAGCAAGATGCCCCTGAATGTCGTGACCCGCACCCTCGAGGCCGAGCATCGGCCGCAGAACGAGGTCGCGCACCTCTTCGCCGATGCCCTGCATGTGCAGATCGTCGACGACGCCGACGATCTCGTTCCAGCCGTCGTCCTCACTCGTTCGTGACGGGTAGATCCTCTTTCCGACAGCACTCTCTTCCGGCCAGAAACGCTGCTGGATGGAGCGCGATACGAGCACGCTGCCGGTCCGGTTGCGTACGTCGTTCTCGGTCAGCCAGCGGCCTTCGACGAGCCGCGCACCCAGGGTCTCCAACAGGTCTTCACTGACGCGGAACTCCATGAACACCGGCGGCAGACTGTCTTCGGCCGGGGGCCGATCTTCGACCGCGTAGCCGGAGCCGCCGCTGAAGCCGTCCATCGGCAGCGTGCTGCCGACGCCGGCCGAGGCAACGCCGGGAAGCGCTCGAATGCGCTCGAGCGCCTGCGAAGCGAAGGCGTGCACGTCGTCGCCCTCGGGGTACTCGGCCTCGGGCAGCGTCAGGCGAAAGGTCAGCGTGTCTGTTGGGTCGAAGCCCGGGTCTGCAGCGCGCAGCTCGAGCAGCGTGCGCACGAGAAGACCGCAACCGACGAGCAGGACCAGACCCAGAGCCACCTGCCCGGCGACCAGCACGCTGCGGGTCCGGTGTCGCCCCCGCCCGCTCGACGCCGAGCGCGTGCCGTCCCGCAGGCTGGCCAACAGGCGCTCGGTGCTGCCGCGCAGCGCCGGCAGCAGGCCGAAGGCCATTCCCGAGACCAGAGAGATCGCTGCCGCGAAAAGAACGACGCGACCGTTGATCGCGATCTCGTCGAGACGGGGTAGCGACTGCGGGCCGTAACGCCGCAGCAGAAACAGCCCGAGCTGAGCGAGGCCGAGAGCCGCCGCTCCGGCAATCAGCGCGAGCGTGACTCCCTCGCCGAGAATGTCGCGCGCGGCACGCCAGCGGCTCGCGCCGAGGGCCGCCCGGACGCCGAGCTCGTGACTCCGCTCCTCGACACGCACCAGGAAGAGATTGGCAACGTTGCCACAGGCGATGGCCAGGATCACCCCGACGGTGCCGAGCAGCACCCAGAGGATCTCGCGCAGATCGCCGACGCGCTGTTCGAGAAGGGGCTCCAGGGTCGCCTTGAAGCCGGCGCGCCCGAGAATCCCAGCCGCAGCATCTTCGGGAAACCAGGTCTCCAGGCCCGACGACAGCCGTTCCAAATCGGCGCGCGCCTCCTCTTCGCTGACTCCTTCACGGCGTTTCACCAGAGCCGTGTCCTGGAACGCGCCGAGCTGAGCTTCCGCCGGGTCCACGACCCGAGCCCGATAGAGCTCGATGTCGTCGCTGTCGCGAAAGTCCGCGGCGAGCACGCCGACGACGACGAACGGACGACTGTCGACCTGGAGGACACGACCCAGGACTGCGCGGTCGGCGCCGAAACGCCGTCGCCAGAGACCGTCGCTGAGCACCACGACGTCCTCGGCTCCGGGCCGACCCTCTTCCTCCGCGAAGAGCCGGCCCAGCTGCGTCTGCGCGCTGAGCGCGCGGAAGTACGACGGCGTTACACGGGCGGCGAGCACGCGCTCTGGCTCGCCGTCGCCAGTCAGGGTCGTGCGCTGCTGATCGCGCAGCGCCACTTCGTCGAGCGTCGTCGCGTTCTCGAGATAGTGCAGATAGAGCCTCTGAGAGACGCCCATCTCCGGGAGCTCGAGTCCCGGAGCCTCATGATCGAGAGCCAGGAGCCGATCGGCATCGCGGTAGGGCAGACTCTCGAAGAGCACGCCGTTGACGACCGTGAAGATGGTCACCGCGGCGCCGATACCGAGCGCGAGCGTGAGCACTGCGAGTCCGGCGAAGGACCGTTCCTTGCGCACGAAGCGCCTCAGCGTGGTGAAACCGAGCATCGTCGTCTCCTCTGGTCAGCGGACACAGAGGTGTACGGACTCGACGGCCCCAGGTTCCGGCCGCGGGCCGATCCGCTAGAGCGAGGGCCGGACGAGGCCGTGCCCCGTCGCCTCTTCGAATGCCCTCGCCAGACGCAGGACCGACAACTCGTCGCGGTGCCGGCCGACGATCTGCAGGCCGACCGGCAGGCCATCCGCGGTGAAGCCGCCGGGCACCGAGGCCGCAGGGTGCTCGGTCAAGCTGATCAAGCAGCAGCTCATCATCCAGTCGACGTAGGTCGGGCAGTCGACTCCGGCAACCTTTCGCGGCCACTCGGTCTCCACCGGAAAGGGCGGCACCTGGGAGACCGGTAGAACCAGGTAGTCATAGGTCTCGAAGAAGCGCAGCGTGCGCTGGAAGAGCGCTGCGCGCTCGGTCTGCGCCTGGACAACGTCGGTAGCGACGAGCGCGAGACCGCGCTCGATGTTCCAGCGCACGGTCTCCTTCATCTGGTCGGCGTGGCGCTCGTAGTCAGCGCCCATCCCGCCGGCGAAGGCCGCCGCACGCAGCGTCTGAAAGAGCTCTCGTCCGCCCCGCAGATCGGGATGCGCCTCTTCGACGACGCAGCCCAGTTCCTGCAGCACTCCGACTGCCGGCTGCAGAACCTCCAGGACCTCGGGCTCGACCGGCAGCTGACCGAGATCCGGACTCCAGGCCACGCGCGCGCCCTTCAGATCGACATCGAGCGGCTGAAGGAACTCAGAGCCGTCGCCGGGAAGCGAAAGTGGGTCTCTCGGATCGTGTCCCGCGAGCACCGCGAGCAGGAGTGCCGCATCTTCGACGGAGCGCGCCATCGGACCGAGGCTCGGCAGGGTGTCCCAGGGCTGCCTCGCCGGCCACGAAGACACTCGGCCCGGAGACGGCCTCAGCCCGACGACGTTGTTGTAGCCCGGAGGGTTGCGCACCGAGCCGCCGAGATCGCTGCCGTCGGCGAGAGGAACCATGCCGGCGGCCAGGGCCGCGGCTCCACCTCCCGAGCTGCCGCCGGCCGTGCGTCCGAGGTCGTACGGGTTGCAGGTCACTCCGAAGACCTCGTTGAAGGTGTGCGAGCCGGCGCCGAACTCCGGCGTGTTGCTCTTGCCCAGAACGACGGCGCCGGCCGCCTTCATCCGCTCGACGATCGCCGCGTCCTGCGACGGCACGAAGTCCGCGTAGATCGGCGAGCCGAGCGTCGTGCGAATGCCGGCGGTCATGGCCAGATCCTTGACCGCGACCGGCAGCCCGGCGAGCAGCCCCGGGTCCTCGCCGCGCGCGATCCGCTCGTCGACGACCTGTGCCGAAGAGCGTGCCTTCTCGGGAGCCAGGGTACAGATCGCGTTGACTCGACCGTTCACTTCTTCGATGCGCTCGAGATGCGCTTCGAGCAACTCGACGGCCGAGATCTCCCGTTGTCCGACGAGACGACGCTGCTCGATCGCACTCTGGTAGCAGAGCTCCTCGCTCAATCGCCGACCCGCCGATAGACCTGGAAGTTGCGGAACGGCTGGCCCTCCGGATCACGACCCGCCTGCACGACGGAGAGCAGCTCGCCGTTGGCCGAAGCACGACGCTGCGCCCAAGCCACCTCGTTGCCGCCCATGTAGACCGCTGACTCGAGGGTGCCTTCGTTGACGTGCGTCATCGTCAGCTTCGGACTGCCCGGAGCGTCGATCGCGATCTCACTGCCGTCGGTCGGACCGCCGTAGCTGGCAGCGCCGCTCTCGCCCTCACCGTCGATCCAGTCGATCTCGACCGCGACATCGTCGCCGTTCGCCTCGAGCACGTAGGTACCCCGACGCGGAGGGTCTCCGGACTCGTACAGAGACAGCTCCGGCACCAGCTCCCATCGGCCCAGGTAGCGGCGGGCGCGCTCGTTCATCTGCGGTCCTCCTCGAAAGTCGTGTCCGCAGGATACCGCCTGTCAGCCAGCTGCCCCCTGCAGACACTCGTGCACGAGCTGATGAAAGTGGTGCACGCCGTTCTCGCGCTTCACCGAGAGGCGTCCTTTGTCGTAGGCGCGCGAGCCGAGGCGCTCCTGAACCCACTCGCAGACCTCGATGTCCTCGTGCTGGATCTCGTCGCTGAACGAGATCGCCGTCTCGACGCCGTCCCGCCGCTCCTCGCTCAGGTCCGGCAGGGCGTACCACTCGAAGACGGTCAGCGTGCGCTCGTGGTCGAGCGGCACGACGACGTTGATCTGCAGATTGTCGGGATAGAGGTTGAGCATCAGATTGGGGAAGACCCAGTAGTAGAGCGCCTGCTCCTCGCCTTCGGCGCGCAGGTAGCGGCGATCGCGCCCTTCGAGCGCCTTGGTCTCACGCCCCTTGCGAAACGGAGCGTGCTGCCGCGAGTGCCAGCGCCGCGTTTCGACGCGGTAGGCGGCGTAGTCGATCGTGCGGTAGAGGCCGGGGTGTGCGATCGGGATGTGGTACCCCTCGAGGTAGTTGTCGACGTAGACCTTCCAGTTCGCCTTCACCTCGTAGTCGCGCCGCTCGACGAGCTCCATGCGATCGATGGCGAAGCCGGCTTCGGCGACTTCGTCCGGGATCTCTCCGAGCATGTCGTTGAGGCTCGGTGCCTCGGGATCGAGGTTGGCGAGCACCAGGGGGCCCCACTCGGAGACGCGCACTCCGTCGAGCTTCACCTCCTTGGGATCGAAGTCGGCGACGTCTTCGAACTCACGGGCGCGGCGCAGGCAGCCGTCGAGGCCGTACGTCCAACCGTGGTACGGACACAGCAGCGCCGGCTTGTTGCCGCTGCCGACGGCGACGGGGCCCGCGCGGTGCTTGCAGACGTTGTAGAAACCTCGCAGCTCTTCGTCTTTGCCGCGCACCAGCACGAGCGGCTCGCCCAGCAGATCGTGCGTGTTGAAGTCGCCGGGATTGCGCACCTTGGCGGAGGCGCCCACCCACTGCCAGGAGCGCCAGAAGATGGACTCTGTCTCCGCCCCGAGAAACTCGGGATCGAGATACCAGCGGCTCGGCAGGGTCGTCGCGTGAGCGAGATCGGTGGGCTGGTAGTCGTCGAGTCGCAGCATCGTGAGTCCTCTCGCTTGAGACGGGGAGTGACGACGCGGTTCTACCAGCCTCCGGAGCCGGGGTCACCCTTCACGGGCCCCGCCAGGCGCGACGTCACCCAGCCGCCGTAGAAGTGACCGGGCTGCGGCGCCACCCGCTCGTCGCCCCACCAGCACTCGAGGCGCCCGGGGTAGAAGGACAGGTGCTCGGCCAGCTCTGCGTACTCCTCGTGCGGCCGGTCGTACTCCCAGCCGACGGCTTCGAAGAGCTGGCCGCCCGCCTGCACGCTCCAGTAGCGGGCTTGGCCCTTCCACTCACAGTGGGAGCTCCCGGGAGCCGTTCGCAGAACCGACTCGTCGACGTCGGCGCGCGGCAGGTAGACCGTCGGCGGGCTCGCCGTCTCGAGCACCCGCAGAGCAGAGCTCGTTTCGCAGACGGTGACGTCGCCGGCAACGACGCGGATGCGTTCGGGCACGCTCTCGACGCGCGGCGGACGCGGATAGTCCCAGACCGACTCCTGGCCCGGTCCCGGTTCGTCGGCCCACGGCGGACGCTCCTCTCCCGTCCAGCGCCACAGGGCCTTGGCCCGCTCCAGCCGACGACTCACGCGCCGACCCCCTCGGCGCTCTGCACCTCCTGAGACGGCGTTGCGACCGACGGCGTGAGACGCAGCACGACGAGTGCGACGGCGGCGACGACGATGGCCGAGGACAGAACGAAGAGGAGCTCGTAGCCAATCGCTGCCGCCAGGACGCCGCTCGTCGTTGCGCCGATCATCGGACCGATCGCGGCGAGCGACTGCTGCAGCGTGAAATCGGTCGCGGGCGTGCGCGGATCGCAGCGATCCATCATGCAGGTGTAGAGCGCGGCGGTCGCCAGTCCTCCGGCGCAGGCGGCAACGGCGACGACCGGCATGACCCACACCATCTCGACGAAGCCGCGGGCCGGAGCCAGGTAGCCCAGTAGAGCCAGGCTCTGAAAGACGCCGAAGACGACGAGGGACACGCGCCGACCGAGACGCTGCAGGAGGAGCCCGCCGAGCAGAGCGCCAGCCAACGAGCCGAGAGAGCCGACGACACCCAGAGCGAGGCCGATCTGATCGAGCGCCAGGCCGCGGTCGACGAGCAGCGGGTTGAACATCGTCAACGCCATCGCCTCACCGGCGCGGAAGAGCACGAGAACGAGAGCCCACAGCCCAGCGCCGGGCCGGGCGAAGAAGCGCTTCAGCGCGGCGAAGTCGGTGCGCTCGCTCGGCGCTCCGGCGGGCCGCTCCGGCTCGGGGTAGCTCCAGACCGGAATCATCGCGAGTCCGAGGAGCAGAGCCATGAACAGAACGGCCGGCGTCCAGCCGAACGAGGAGTAGAGGAGCAGGACGACGCCGCCACCGGCAATCTGCCCCAGGTAGTAGCCGCCGACCTGGACGCCGTTGGCGACGCCCCGCTCGGACGGCTGCAGAACGCTCACGGCCAATCCGTCGGCGGCGATGTCCTGCGTCGCAGAGAAGAGCATGAAGGCGGCGCCGGCGACGAAGAGCCACGGCATGCCGCCGTCGAGGTCGACGAAGGCGATGGCCAGCACCGAGACGACGCACGCCGTCTGCAGAGGCAGGATCCACGACCGGTAGTGACCGCGCGCAGCGCCGTAGCGATCGACCAGGGGCGCCCAGAGAAACTTGAGCAACCAAGGCAGGGCGAGGGCGCCCAGCAGACCCACGCTCTCGAGGCTCAGGCCCCGCGACCGAAGTACCGCAGGCACCGCGACGATGAAGAAGCCCAGAGGCACGGCCTGGGAAACGTAGAGGGCAGCCAGCAGAACGAGCCGGCGAGCGTAGGAGGGGTGCATGAGGTGGGGTTCGGCTCCTGGGAACAGACGGTTTTCTCGAAGGGATCGGCTACATGCCAGGCGTCGGACCACCGGAGCATTCCAGAACCTGCCCGGTGACGAAGTCCGACTCGGGCAGGCACAGGAGGAACACGGCGCCCGCCGCGTCTTCGGGCGTGCCGGCCCTGCCGAGAGCGATGCCGCGCGGAATCGCCTCGCGCAGTTCCGGGGGAAAGCCGACCTTGAGCTCTCGGCCCTGCACTTCGATCGTCGCCCCGGCACGCCCTTCGGTCAGGCGCGTCTCGATGAGGCCGAAGGCGACGCAGTTGACGTTGACGCGGTAGCGACCCCATTCCCGGGCCAGCGTTTTGGTCAGGCCGATGACCGCCGCCTTGCCCGAGGCGTAAGCGAGCTGCGTTGCAGCGCCGTAGACGCCCGACACCGAAGAGACGTTGACGACCTTGCGGTGCGGAGCCTCATCCGTGCCCAGGTCGGCCGCGGCGGCTTCTTTGAAGTAGCGCTGCGCAGCGCGCAGAATGCGAAACGGCGCCGTCGCATGCACGTCGAGCATGGCGTACCACTGCTCGTCGCTCGTCTTCTGGATCGTCGTGTTCCAGATGTAACCCGCGTTGTTGACGATGATCTCGATGCCGCCGAGTCGCGCTCGCATCGTCTCGATGACGCGCTCCCCGTACTCCGGGTCGGTAACGTCTCCAGCAAACTCTTCACAGTAGCCGCCCACCGAGCGCACCAGCGCGGCTGTCTCCTCGAGCGGTTCGGCGTCGAGGTCGGCAGCCAGGACCCGAGCGCCTTCGCTCGCCAGCTTGACGGCGATGGCGCGTCCGATGCCGCGCCCGGCGCCGGTGACGAGCGCCCGCTTTCCCTCGAGCTTGCCGCGGGGGGATTCTTGATTCATGGATCCATGCTGGCACACCCCACCAGCCAACGAGTTGGACCGCGTCCTGCTAGCGTGAGCCATGGTCCAGCGCAGCTTCGTGCTTCTCGTGGTCGTCGGACTGCTCTCCTGCCAGACGACACCGACCGCCGATCTGGCGGTCTTCGGCGACGTCCACACCGGCAGCTCCGCGACCCCGAGCGCCGAGGGGTTTGCCGTCCGCGACGGACGCCTCGTCGCCGTCGGCAACCGTGCGGAGATCGAGGGCTACGTCGGCCGCGACACCGAGGTGCTCGAGGCAGCGGATCGGACCGTGCTGCCGGGCCTCATCGACGGCCACACACATCTCAGCGTCGGACTCGATCTCGTCGAGGGCGTCGACCTCTACGGCCTCGTCGGTCTCGACCGGTGGCTCGAAGTCATCGCAGGGAAAGCCGCCGAGCTGCCCGCGGGGGAGTGGATCGTCGGCGGACGCTGGGACCAGGCGCTGAACGACCCGCCGGTCTTCCCGACCCGCGAGGACCTCGACCGCGTTGCGCCGGATCACCCGGTGGCGCTGCGCGACGTCGATGGCCATGCCGTCTGGGCCAACACGCTCGCGCTCGAGCTCGCCGGCGTCGACGCCAGCACGGCAGATCCGATGGGCGGTCGCCTCCTGCGCGACGAAGACGGCTTTCCGACCGGCGTCTTCCTGGAAGCCGGGGGGCTCGTGCTCGGAGCGGTCCCCGCACGCCAACCCGAAGAGCGGCTCGAAGCTCTGCGCAGCGTCCAGGCGCTGGCACACAGTCTCGGCATCACCGGGGCGCACGACATGGGCTCGCTCGGCGTCTTCGACGAATGGAGCGCGCTCGCAGCCAACGATGAGCTCCACCTTCGGCTGTGGTTCGGAGTGATGGTCGGCGATGCGATGGCTTCGGCCATTCCACAGATCGCGCAGCGCCGAGCCGAGCACCGCGAGACGCCGATGCTGGCACTGGGCTACGTCAAGGCCTTCATGGACGGAGTGCTCTCCTACCGCACAGCGTCCCTGCTCGAGCCCTACGCCGACGCACGCGACGAATTCGGCTTGCCGAACCTGGAGACCGGAGCACTCGAGGAGCTCGTCGAGGCGGCGAACTCGGAAGGCCTCCCGGTCGCCGTGCACGCCATCGGAGACGCTGCCGTGCGGCGCACTCTCGACGCCTTCGAGGCCGCGGCAGATCCGGACGCTCTTCACCCGAATCGCATCGAGCACATCGAAGTCGTCGACCCGTCCGACGCCCCGCGCTTCGCAGAGCTCGGCGTCGTCGCTTCGATGCACCCGCATCACTGCATCAGCGGCATCGGCAAGTACAACACCGCCCGCCTGGGCCGCCGTCGAGCGCAGTGGTCCTTTGCCTGGGGTCGCCTGCGCGACGAGGGAGCACGGCTCGCGCTCGGCAGCGACTGGCCTACCGCGCCGCTCAATCCCTTCGAGCAGCTCTATGCCGCCGTGGTGCGTCAACGACCTGCGGGGGGACCCGAGGGCGGCTGGACGCCGGACAACCGCCTCTCTTGGCAAGGGGCTCTGCGCGGCTACACGCTCGGGCCCGCGGAGGCCGCCGGTTGGCAGGACGACGTCGGCAGTCTCGAGCCCGGTAAGTGGGCCGACTTCGTCGTGCTCACCGAGCCCCTCGGCCCTCCCGAGGAGCTGCAGAGCGTGCTCGTCCATCAGACCTGGGTCGGCGGCCAGCGCGTCTTCGCGCGCGGCGAGTCGTCCGCGACTCGGACGCGCCGGCAAGTCCTGGCACGCCCCCTGCTCTCGTCTTCGTCAGCGGCGACGCCGCACGCGCCCAGAAACGCAGCGTTCTGCAGCCACCAAGGCTCTTTGGGCGCTCTCACCACGACTCGACGTTGGCATCCACCGCACACCGTGCGCACATCCAGTGCACAGCGGTGCCAACCGACCGGAGCAAGACGATGATCATCACGCACCACCGTTCGCAAAGACGACCCTTCCGCCCGGCGCCGCTCTTCCTCCGCGCTGCCCTGATCACCGGCCTCGCGATGACCGGAGCGACGCTACCGGCCTTCGGCGAGCCCGCCGCGAGCAGCACGGCGGGCTCCCGCGCCGCCTCTGAACTCATCGGTGAAGGCTCGCTCCTCGTCGTGTCGGGAACGGCGGAGCTGTTGGCGACGGGCGGAGAGCTGGTTCTCGACAGCGTGACGACGACCGCGCGCGGAGTGCAGCTCGTCCTGCGGCCCGTGGGCCACGCCGTTTCGGCGACCGCCGAGGTCTCCGCGGCGGTCACCGTCGAGTTGTCGCACGCCGCCTGGAGCGCCGCGGGCCACGGCATACAGGCGAGCGGCCGCGCCGTCGGATCTGCCGTCCAGACCGTCGTGCTCACCGCGGGCAGCGTTGCGGCGACCGGCAGCGCGGTCGTCGTCGGCACCGCCCTCGTACTCGGCGATCTCGTCCTCGGCATCGTGCCCGCCGCGGAACTCGCCGAGCTCATGCACCACGGCGTGCACGATTGCGAGGTCCTGTCATGAGCCGCACGATCGCCGCGGCGCTTCTCGCCGCCGTCCTCTTGATCGGCGCCTCGTCTCCGACGCGGGCCGCCGACTGCGAGGTCGTGCCCCACACGCTCGACGAAGTCCAACACGCCGTGCATGCAGGCAGCGCCCTGCGCGAGACGCTCGACGCCACCGCAGCCGAGGTCGCCTTCGTCGGCCGCATCGGCTCGGATCAGAGCAAGCGAGGCATTCTCTACACCCATGCGGGCCTCGCCTGGCGCGACCATCCCGAAGGGCGCTGGCACTTCATCCACCTCCTCAACCACTGCGGTAGCGACGCGTCGGAGCTCTTCGACGACGGCCCGGTCGACTTCTTTCTCGAGCGACCCTTTCGCTACGAGGCGCTCGTCGTCGTCCCGACTCCGGAGCTTCAACGAGCCCTCGTCCGGCGGCTGCGCGAAGGAGCCTCTCGAAGGCTCCACGAGCCGCGCTACAGCGCCATCGCGCACCCCTTGAAGACGCGCTTCCAGAACTCGAACCAGTGGCTGCTCGAGCTCGTCGCAGTCGCCCTCGAACCCGAGGCGCCGCTCACGCGCAACGCAGCGCAGCGCATCCTTCGCCGCTGGCAGTTCGAGCCGGAGCGCGTGCGCCTGGGCTTCTTCGAGCGCGTCGGCACGCATCGCATGGGCAACGTCAGCCTGAAGGATCATTCCCGCGGCGAGCTGCGGCGCGGCGGCTTCGTCTACGTCTCGGTGAAGTCGCTCCGCCGCTTCCTGGAAGACAACGGACTCGCGGAGCAGGTCTTCGAGCTTCCCTGCGAGCCTTGCCGGCAGACGAGCCTGACGACGACCCGCTAGGAGCGCGTTTGCTCTGCGGCACCGATCTCTCTACGCTGCTTGCATGAAACTCTCCGTCGACTTTCCTTCCGTCAGCTACCGCGAGGGGCCCGAAGGCGTCCTCCGTCTGGCCCGGGCCACCGAGGAGATCGGCTACGACCAGCTCGACATGTTCGATCACGTCGTCATGGGCCACGCGACCGAGTCGCGTCCGGCGCCGATCTACCCACCGAAGATGCCGATTCTGGAGGCGCTCATGACGCTCTCCTTCGTCGCCTCAGCCACCCGCTCGATCGGCCTCGGTACGGAGGTCCTCGTGCTGCCGCAGCGCGACCCCACGCTCACCGCGAAGCAGGTGAGCACGCTCGACACGCTGTCGGGCGGTCGGATGCGCCTCGGCGTCGGCGTCGGCTGGCAAGAGTCCGAATACGAAGCGCAGGGGCAGAGCTTCTCCAACCGCGGTCGACGCATGGACGAAGCGATCCGCCTTCTGCGGGCCTACTGGACTGACGAGTCGGTGAGCTCGGAGACCGAGTACTACCGCTTCGAAGCGATCGCCATGGAGCCGAAGCCGCCTCAAGGCGGCGCGCTGCCGATCTGGATCGGTGGCGGCTCCGAGCGCGCGCTGCGCCGCGCTGGAGAGCTCGGCGATGGCTGGTTGGGCACTTCGACGCTGAGTCAGGAAGAGAAGGCAACCGCGATCGATCGCGTGCGCCGCCACGCTGAAGAGGCCGGCCGCGACCCCTCTCAGCTGGGCTTCTCGATGATGCTCGACGCACCGCCCCGCGACGACAGCGGCAAAGCCTTCTACGCCGATCTCGATCTCGTCGCCGCGACGGCGGAGGAGCTCCGGGAGATGGGCTACGGATGGACGAGCGTCAACGCGACCGCCGTCTTTCAGTCCGGGGCGCGTTCCGTCGACGCCATGATCGAAGCGCTCGGCAACATCCACGACCGCCTGCGCAGCACCGTCGGCTAGCCACCCCGATCAGAACTCGTCGACGTGCAGCACGGTGTCGAGGGAGCGTCGTCGTGCCAGCTTGAACTCGGTTCCGATCGTGTAGGCCACGGGCGACAGCGCCGCCTGCGTCACCGTGTCGTAGGGAATGCCGAGGAGCTCGGCAACCTGCTGCTCGAACATCAGGTGCAGCGTCGTCCAGGACGTACCGATTCCGCGCTCGCGCGCCGCCAGCATGAAGCTCCAGAAGGCCGGTAGAACCGAACCGTAGACGCTGGCGTGGGAGAGGCTCGCTCCGGGGCCGGTGACGCTGTCGACTCGGCCTTCGACGCACGGAATGAGGAGGACCGGAGCGCGCCCCATGTTCTCCGCGAGATACTCGGCCGAGCTGACGACGCGGTCCATCTGCTGGCGCTCGGCGCCCTCTCTCTGTTCGACGAGAGCGTGAGCCGAAACCGGCATGTCCCGGTACAGCGTGAACGCCTGCTTGTAGAAGTCGCCGATGGCGCGACGCTTCTCCTCGTCGGTGACCACGACGAAGTGCCACCCCTGGGCATTCGAGCCGCTGGGCGCCTGCAGTGCGATCTCGAGGCACTCCCGAACGACGTCCATCTCCACCGGGCGGTCGAAGTCGAGCCGTTTGCGCACGGCGCGCGTCGTCGTCAGAACCTGATCAGCGGTGAGATCGAGCTTGCTCATGATGGGCCTCCGCACGGTGAATTCCGCGGTGTGGACGTTCGCGGGGACTGTAGCGCAGCCAAGAGAGCCGCCCATCCCAACGATCGTTGCCTCGACGAATCGCCGAAGACTCTCCCGAGGCGAAGCTCCGATTGAACCGGCCGACGAGCACGGGTAGCGTCGTTCGGCATGGATCACTCGCGACGGAGGTGCAGAGATGTTCGAGCTTCGTTCTCGTGAGCCCGTGGTTCTCGCCGAGAACTTCGATGCGTTGGTGACCTGGTACCAGGAGGCGCTGGAGTTCTCGGTCCAGAGCCAACACACGGAGGGCTTTCACTACGCCACGATGGAGAACTCCGCTGGGGTGCGCCTGGGCATTGCCTCGGCCCGCGAGATGGGCGTCGAGCCGCACGATCGAACGCATGCCTCCGTCGTGCTTCAGTTCGAGGTCGACGACGTTCCCGCATTCCTCGAGCACGTCGGTGCTTCCGGTGGCACGATCGCTTCAGGACCCCTGCGAAACGAGCGGGATGGCTTCTGGTTCGGCTCCTTCGCAGATCCGGAAGGGAACTCCTGTTGGGTCGTCGATCGCAACTGTCCACAGTGAGTAGCCGACTCGAGGCTGCGTCGACGCCCAGGGGCACGGTCCAGGCAGAGGCCGAGCAAGTCAGTCACCGGCGAAGAGGGGACGAGAGTCGACCACCCCACCGACGCGGTTCTCAGCTCTCTGAGCTGCGGCTCGACGGCAAATCTCCGCAGACCTCTGCGACGCACAGCTCGACCTCGCGCGTCTGTCCGCCCGCGTCGAGAAAGCCCTGCATCGCGGAGCGCGCTTCCGGAGTGCGCACGAGGCGCTGAAAGAGATACGCCTCCTCGCGCAAACCGTCCTCGACCTCTTCCGAGCGCAGGACCGACGCCTTGGCCAAAGCAATCGCCTCGGCGGGAAACGATGCGATCCGCAGCGCGAGCCGTTCGACGAATTCGTCCAGCTCGTCCTCCGGCAGCGCGCGGTTGAGGTAGCCCCACTGCTCCGCCGTCACCGCGTCGAGATCGTCGCTGCCGAGGATGATCTCCAGAGCCCGGCCGCGCCCGACGAGCCGAGGCAGACGCTGGGTGCCACTGCCGCCGGGAAGGATGCCGAGCGCCACCTCCATCTGGTTGATCACCGTCTTGCCGAGGGCTCCGAAACGCATGTCGCACGACGACGCCAGCTCGCTGCCACCGCCACCGACACGCCCCGCGATCTTGGCGATCGTCGCCTTGGGCATCGTGCGCAGGGTCTCGCACATGCGATGAAACGGATTCAGCTCATCGCTGCGCTCGGCCGGCTCGGACACATCGAAGCCGAGGATCGCCTCGACGTCGAAGTGGGCGATGAAGAAGTCCGGGTCGGCGCTCTGCAGCACGAGAACCCGCACTTCGTCGTCTTCGGCCACCTTCTCCACGAAGCGAGCCATCTCACCGTAAAGCTCGAGGGAAAGCAGGTTGATCGGCGGGTTGTCGATCGTGGCGAAGAGCGCGCCGGCGCGGTGCTCGGTACGGATCAGGCGGTTCTCGTAGTCCACGGACTCCTCCTCACCGCGGACTCGGCGCGGCGGACAGACAGTGCTTCAAGCTCGGGTGGTCCGAGTATCGCACCGGCGTCCGTCATACTCGGGCCCGAACACCCCACGGGAGAATCATCGATGATCGCGACCAACCCAAGTCTCGCCTCCAGCCGCCTGCGCGCCGTGACGCTCGGCCTCTGCGTTGCCCTCAGCTTCGCCTCCGTCCTGCCCGCTCTCGACTCCGAAGAGAGCACCTTCGTCTCCGACGGCGCCAAGATCCGCTACATCGAAGCCGGTCAGGGAGAGCCGGTCGTGCTGATCCACGGCTTCACGGCGAGCGCCGAAGCGAACTGGGTGCTGCCCGGGATCTACAACAAGCTCGGCGAGGACTTCCGCGTCATCGCCATCGACAACCGCGGCCACGGCAAGAGCGACAAGCCGCACGACGCCGGCGAGTACGGCGACAAGATGGTGAACGACGTCGTCGCTCTGCTCGACCACCTCGAACTCGAGAAGGCGCACGTCGTCGGCTACTCGATGGGCGGCTTAATCACCATGCGTCTCCTCGCTCTCGCCCCCGAGCGAGTCCTGTCGGCCACGGTCGGCGGGGCGGGATGGCGTCCGCCGGGCGTCGAGGACCCGCTGATGGAGACTCTCGCGAAGTCGCTCGAGAGCGGCCAGGGCGCCGGCCCGCTGATCGAGGCGCTGAACCCGGTCGGCGCCGAGCCGCCGACGCAAGAGCAGATCGCCATGGCGAACCAGATGATCCTGGCGCAGAACGACCCGAAGGCCCTGGCGGCCGTCATCCGCGGCATGGCAAACCTCGGCGTCGAGCGCGACACGCTCGAGAAGAACAGCGTGCCGACGCTCGCTCTCATCGGATCGCTCGATCCGCTGAAGGAAGGCGTCGACGCGATGGACGGCGTCATGAAGGAGCTCACCGTGCAGGTGATCGACGGCGCCGATCACATGACCGCGCTGATGAGCCCGCAGTATTCGCAGGCGATGGCCGACGCGATCCGCGACTTCGTCATGAAGTCCTGCAACTGCGGCTGAGTCGGGTTCGACGAGGGGCGCGCGGCGCCGGCGCTCAGCTGAGCCCGGCGACCGCGGCGTCGAGCGCTTCGCGGAAGACGCCGACGATCGTCTCGATCTCTTCGTCACCGACGACGAACGGCGGGCCGAGGCAGACCACGTGGCGCGCCGGGCCGTTGCCTCCCGGATAGAAGAAGACGTCGCGACGCAGCCCCTCCGCGACGAAGCGGTCGATGAGGTGGCTGTCCATGGAGAAGGACTCGAGGGTGTCGCGATCGCGCACCAGCTCGACGCCCCACAGCAGACCTCGGCCGCGGATGTCCGCCACGTGCGGGTGATCGCCGAGCTCTTCGCGCAGGCGTCGTTCGAGCTGCGAGCCCGCCGTCGGCACCCGTGCGAGAAGCTCCTCCGCTTCGAGCACCTCGAGGGCCTTGTCGGCGACGGCGCAGCAGCCCGAATGAGCTCCGTAGGTGTAGAACATGAGCCCGTCGCCCTGCTGCGCCATCGGCTCCACCACGCGCTCCTGAGCGCACACCGCGGCGAGCGGTGCGTAGCCGCTCGTCAGACCCTTGCCACCCACGAGGATGTCGGGCACGACGTCCCAGTGATCGACCCCGAAGCGCGTGCCCGTCCGCCCGAACCCCGTCATCACTTCGTCGGAAATCAAGAGCACTCCGTGGTGACGACAAATCTCGGCGACCCGCGGAAGGTAATCGTCCGGCGGCACGATCGCCCCCGCGTTGGAGCCGACGATCGGCTCGAGGACGAAAGCGGCCACCGTTTCGGGCCCGGCTTTCTCGAACGTCTCCGCGACTGCATCCGCGAACTCCTCGCCGCAGCTGGCACAGTCCTTCTCCGGCGGACACCGCAAGCAGTACGTTGCCGGCGCCCTGGGCAGCCTGGCGAGGCGGTCGATCATCAGCGGCTCGAAGCTCTTGCGACGACTGAGGTGACCGCCCACCGCCAGCGTCGCCAGAGTGGCTCCGTGGTAGGAGAGCTCGCGCCCCAGGATCTTCCAGCGCTCGGGCCGGCCGGCGGACAGGTGGTGCTGGCGGGCCAACCGCAGCGCCATGTCCATCGCCTCCGAGCCGCCCGATCCGAAGGCGATGAACCACTCCCCTTCGCACGGCGGCAACCACCTGGAACGCAGCCGGTCGACGAGACGGAGTCGCGCATCGGTCGCGAAGGTAGGCACCACGTACCCCGTTTCGGCAGCCGCCTCGGAGAACGCCGCAGCGAGATCGGCGCGACCGTGACCGACGTTGACCACGATGGCTCCGCCCGCGGCGTCCAGAACCCTGCGGCCCGACCTCTCGATGAGGTAGCAGCCATCGCCCGAAGCCACGTCGAGCGGCACCGAGCGTCCGGGAAGGAAGGAGAAGCGGTCTGCGCTGGTCGTCACTAAGCCACCTCGAGGTCGCCGTCATCCGGGGGTCTCGAGCGAGCTTTGCACAGAGTCGCGCGGAACCTTTTACAGTTGTGACTCGTAAAGGACCGTAGACCGCTGGGACCCCAAAGCCCGCGACGGCCGATCGAGGCCGCGAAGCCGATCCGCCACAAGGAGCCACCCGAGATGATCCGCAGACCCTCGAAGACGATGAGCCTTCTCGCTCTCGAAAGAGCGACCACCGTCGCAACAGCGACCACCGTCGCAACAGCGACTACCGTCGTCACAGCGACCGCCGCCTTCGCCAGCAGCGAAACGGCCGCGAACAACAACGCCGACGCACCGACCTACGCTGGCGAAGTGGCCCAGTTGCTCAACGACAACTGCGTGCAGTGCCATCGCCCGGGGCAGACCGCGCCGATGTC
>JBCCLJ010000032.1:0-43576 GCA_039026915.1 Acidobacteriota bacterium | reverse complement strand
GTTGCCTTCAGGGACGGAGTACGACGGCTCGAACACCCGTGGTCACCACCACGGCCCATCCGGCCAAGCGAGGCGAGCGCCTCGAGCATCGAGCGCGGAGTTGCCTTCAGGGGACGGAGTACGACGGCTCGAACACCCGTGGTAACGACCACGGCCCATCCGGCCAAGCGCGGCGAGCGTCGCGAGCATCGAGCGCGGAGTCCCCTTCAGGGGACGGAGTACGACGGCTCGAACACCGGTGGTCACCAGCACGGCCCATCGGGCCAAGCGAGGCGAGCACCGCGAGCATCGAGCGCGGAGTCCCCTTCAGGGGACGGAGTACGACGGCTCGAACACCTGTGGTAACCACCACGGGTGTTAGAGCGTGCTGGCGGCGATCCAGCTGCCGGCGACGACCGTGCCGAGGGTGCTGCCGAGGTTGGCCAGGACGACGACGAGCAGGATGCGGCTCACCGGATTCCGGAAGAAGCCACGCACGCTCGTGATGTCTTCGGGGAGTGCTTCGAGGTCCGCGACTTTCGGTCGCTTGACCCACGCCTGGACCAGGCCGGCGACCCAGCCGGCAGCGACGAAAGGATTGAGGCTCGTCAGCGGCGCGGCGACGAAGGCGGAGACGATCGCCAGCGGATGGCCGAGAGCGCAAGCGGTGCCGAGCGCCGAGAAGGCGCCGTTGACGAGGAACCAGATGTTCAGCGAAGCGAGCGACTGTTCAGCGCCGCCGCGGACGAAGCCGTAGGCGAAAAGGCCGAGAATCAGCGCCGGGATGCCCCAGGCGATGACCTTCCCCCAGACCGACGGCGGCGGAACTTCGTCGAGCGGAGCGAGACTCTGAACCTCGTCGATCTGGGCCAGGATCCCGGGGACGTGCCCGGCACCCACGACGGCGACGATCGTTTCGCCGCCGGCGTCGCGCACCTTTTGCGCGAGATACGTGTCGCGCTCGTCGATCAGAGTCGACTTCACCGAGGGAAACGCCTTCGCGAGACCTTCGAGCATGTCGCTCAGCTGATCCTCTTCCTTGAGCTGCTCGATCGACTCCTTGTCGATTTCGCCGCCGGCGAAGAGGCTGGCAACGAGTTGGCCAACCATCTTCAGGCGAGCGAAGAAGCCGAGACGGGCCCACGTGCGGCGCAGTGTCGTCTGGATGTCGCGGTCGGCGAGGACCAGTCGCAGGTCGCGCTCGTCACTGATCCGGATCGCCTCCGTCATCTCGGCGCCCGGCGCGACGCCGAGTTCGTCGGCGATGCGCTTCTGGAAAGACGTCATGACGAGCGAGCTGAGGAGCAGAGCTGCCTTGCCCTCCTTGAGGATCTTGAAGATGTCGAGCTTGCGCCAGTTGTCGCGGTCCCGAATGTTGGCGAATCGCGCCTCGCACAGCTCGACGCAGACGGTGTCCGGCAACGTCGCCTCGAGGGTCTGGCGGACGTCCTCGACCGACTCTGCGGAGACGTGAGCCGTGCCGACGAGATGAACGGTGCGGGCGCCCAGAGTCACCGTGTGCACGGCTTTCGGCAGCGGCGCGGTGCCGGTTGCCGGGCTTTCGGAGGCGCCTTCCGGCGATGTCGTTTCGTTTGTCGTCATGGTCCGCGCATCTTCGGTTGCGAAGGGTGGGGATCGTATCCGATGGCGTTGCCGCCAGGTGCAGCGCGGGACGTTTCGCTGGGTTATGCTGCCGCCGCCCATGGAAATTCACGACGACATTCTGGGCACGCTCGGCAACACGCCGCTCGTGCGCCTCTCACGCTACTGCCCTACCGGCAATCTCGCCGTGAAGGTCGAGATGTTCAATCCGGGCTCGAGCGTCAAGGACCGCATCGGCGTGCACATGATCGACGCCGCCGAGGCCTCCGGTGAACTGAAGCCCGGAGGCACGATCGTCGAGCCGACCTCGGGGAACACGGGGCTGGGGCTGGCGATCGTGGCGGCGCTGCGCGGCTACAAGCTGATCTGCACGGCGTCCGACAAGATCCCTCAGGAGAAGGTGCGCGTACTCGAGTCCTACGGAGCTCGGGTGATCACCTGTCCCACCGGCGTCGAGGCCGACGACCCGCGCTCGTACTACAAGGTCGCGGAGCGCTTCCGGGACGAAGAGGGTGCCTTTCTTCCCTACCAGTATTACAACCAGAACAACCCGGAAGCCCACTACCGGACGACGGGTCCCGAGGTCTGGCGTCAGACGGACGGAACGGTGACGCACTGGGTGGTCGGCATGGGCACGGGCGGAACGATCTCCGGGACGGCGAAGTACCTGAAAGAGCAGAACCCGGACGTTCGCGTCGTCGGAGTCGACACGGTCGGCAGCGTCTACGCCTATTACCGCGAGCACGGCGAGCTGCCGCCGGACGATCAGATCCACCAGTATGCGATCGACGGTATCGGCGAAGACTTCATGCCGACCTCGGTCTGGTGGGATTACATCGACGACGTCATCACCGTCGAGGACAAGCCGGCCTACCAAGCGTGCTTCGAGCTCGCGCGGACCGAAGGCATCTTCTGCGGATCCTCGGGCGGCGCTGCGGCGGTTGGAGCGAAGCGCGTTGCCGAACAAGCGGGCGACGGCTCACTCATCGTCACGCTCTTTCCCGACAGCGGCGAGCGCTACCTCTCGAAGTTCGACCCGGATTGGATGGCCGAGCGCGGTCTGATCTGACCCTGCGAGCGGATGTCCTGCCGCAGACCGGGTGCCTTCGATGAAGGTCTCGGCTACGGTGTCGCCATGACAGCCGAACGCGAGGACATCACCGAGCTTCTCGATCTGGCGGCGGCGGGCGATCTTGCCGCTTCGGAGGAGCTCTTCGAGGCGGTCTATCAGCACTTGCGCGGGATCGCGCACAACGTCCGCGCGCGGCAGGCCGGCTCGCCGTCGCTGGCGACGACGGAGATCGTGCACGAGGCCTACCTTCGCATGGCGCGCTCGGACGGCGATTTCGAGAACCGAGGACACTTCTACGCGGTCGCCTGTCTGGTGATGAAGCGGTTGCTCATCGACCAGGCCCGTCGGCGCCTTTCGGCGAAGCGCCGCGGCGACGAGGAAGCCGTGCCTCTCGACGAGGCGAAGGCCGCGGAAGAGCGGCGCGAGGCCGAGCTCTTCCTGACCCTTCACGACTCTCTCGAGAAGCTCGGCGAGGTCGACGAACGGCTGCGCAAGGTCGTCGAGTTCCGCTTCTTCGGTGGACTCTCCGAGGCGCAGGCGGCCGAGGCGCTCGGGGTCGGTGCTCGCACGGTCCGTAGAGACTGGGTGCGCGCGCGCGCCTGGCTGCGTGCGCACCTCGAAGGCTGAGTCTTCAGGGAAGCTCGATCTGCGACAGGAGCTGCTCGGCGGCGCGCACGTGGTGGCCGTTGGCATCCGCATCGACGACCCAGCGGAGCTCTCGGCGCGCTTCGTCGAGCCGTTCGGCCTCGACCAGGGTCTCGGCGAGAGCCAGGTGCGTCAGCGAGAAGTAGGGATGCCTTTCCGGTAGGGCGCCGGACGCGTCGCGGAGGATGCCGAGCGCGACGGTCTCGGCCTGCGTGAACTCGCCGCGATGGCGGTGCAGGTCGACCTCTGGAAGCCGTGAGAAGACGAGCAGAGGATCGTTGGTAGCGCGATGGCGCTGGACGCGTTCCCGGTAGGACCGCGCGTACCGCTCGACGCGCTCGGGCTGGTCGCCCTCGAGTGCCAGCTCGACGAACTTCATCTGTTCGCCCAGAAGGGCGATCGTGTCGTCCAGGGACATCGCCTGTTCCTGCGCGTCGATGGCCGCTTCGAGGTTGCCGAGCCGATACTCGATCGACGACATGATCGTCAGTGGGTAGTAGGTCGGCTCGGTCGAGCGTCGAACCGCCTCTCGGGCAAGGCGCAGTGCAAAGTTCTGGTCGAGAGCGTCCTCGGGTCCAGAACGTCCGAAGAAGGACGCCTGGTCGGCGAAGTACATGGCGTCCTGCTCTTCGTCGGCGAGCGCCTCGCTGGCGAGCTCGCGAAGGCGAGCCGAGATCCGGAGGGCTTCGATGGGCTGATCGGTACGCGCGAAGAACCAGGCGTGGTTGCGCAGGTGCAGCATGTGGGCCGTGTGGCCTGGGCCGTAGGCTCGCTCGGCGGACTCGGCCGCTTTGCGGTAGAAGACCGCGGCCTCGTCCAGCTTTCCCGAACGTCGCAGGGCGACTGCGGCCATCTGATCGGCTCTCGGTCTCAGCGGATGATCTTCGGCGAGTCCAGTGGAGCGAACCTGCAGATCGAGAGCGGTCGACTCGAAGTCGTCGTGGCGGGCTCGATAGTGAGCGAGTGCGAGTGAGTAGAGCGTGTACAGGGTCTCTGGGTGGTTGTCACCGTAGACGGCTCGGCGGATCTCGAGGGCCCGCCGGCCCGCCTCTTCGGCCTCCGCGGCGCGACCTTCGCTGCTGTAGTAGCCGACCATCGAGCGAAGGATCGTGGCGACCTTGGGGTGCTCCGGCCCGAGCAACCGCTCCTGGATCTCCAGAGCTCTTTCGTAGAGCTGAAGCGCTTCCAGGCGGAGGTTGCGTTCGTCTTGAAGGCGGGCGAGGGCGGCTAGCGCCTCGGCGTGAAGAGGGGTCAGGGTGTTCCGCGAGGAGCCGAGAGCGGAGGTCGCAGTGAGCTCGACGGCGCGCTGAAGGACGTCGAGTGCCGCGTCGGTCCGACCGGCGCTCGACAGCAGTGAGCCCAGCTCGATCTGGGTGCGCAGGACTTCTGGAGCCAGAGGGTCGAGGAGCTCCTCCAAGCGGCCGGCAGCGGCGCGGAGCGGTTCGACGGCGTCGCGCGGCGGCAGCAGCCGGACACGCTCGAGCTCGAGCCGCACGCGCTCCAGGGGACCGACCGCTCCCTCGATTCGGAGCGCAGCGTCGACATGCTCCTGCGCCTTCTCGGTCTCGCCGAGCGAGCGCCTCACGGAAGCAAGAGTGCGGCGCAGTGCGAGCTCGACCTCCGGCTCTTCACTCAGTGCATCGAGAGAGAGCTCCGCGTTGGTGACGACCTCCGCCACTCTCAGGTCGCGCCCGAGGGCGATCTCGGGACGCGCGGAACCGAGCAGCTCGTCGGTGAGAAAGCGATTGATCGCTCCGGCCTTGGCCTCGGCGGCGCGCGCTTTGCGCTCGCGGTCGAGAGTGATCGCGAGTCCGAGGACCAGACTGGTGATGACGAAGGCGAGCGCGGAGAGAGGCAGCCAGTGGCGGCGGACCGCCTTGCCCGCCGCGTAGCGCAACGATCCCTCGACGGCGCGCACCGGTTGCCCCGTCTGCAGACGATCGAGGTCGTCGCTGAGCGCACTGACGCTCTGGTAGCGCGCCCCAGGCTCCTTGCGCAGACACTTGGCGACGATCGCCTCGAGATCGCCGCGCAGCGTGCGTCGCAGGGAGGGCCAGCGCAGGCCGCGGTTACGCGTCGTCTCGAGGCGCTGCTCCTCGCTCTGCCGCACGATCGCGGCGGTGAGTCGCGGAGCGTCGGTCTCGAGAATCTGCATCTGCAACTCGAGCGAGCTCTGTGCGCGAGCGAAGGGGCGTGCTCCGGCCAGGAGCTCGAAGAGAAGCACGCCGAGAGAGTAGATGTCGGCTGCGGCCGTGGGGACCTCGCCGAGCAGCATCTCGGGAGCGGCGTACTCTGGCGTCATGTGAACGAGTCGTGTCTCCTCGGCGGAGTTGTCGTCGACAACGATCCGGGCGATGCCGAAGTCGAGAAGCTTGACCTCGGCGGCCTCCGAAACGAGGACGTTCGACGGTTTGATGTCTCGGTGGATCACCAGGTTGCGATGCGCGTACTCGACGGCGCCGAGGACCTGGCGAAAGAGATCGAGCCGTTCGTCGACGGCGAGCTTGCGCTCGTCGCAGAACTCGGTGAGGGTGCGCCCCCGCACAAGCTCCATGACGAGATAGGGAGCGCCGTCGTCCGTCGTGCCACCGTCGAGCAGCTGGGCGATGTTGGGATGCTGGAGGCGGGCGAGAACCTGACGCTCGCGCAGGAATCGGTCCTCCTGGCCTTGAGCCGAGACGCTCATGGTCTTGATGGCGACCGTCTGCTGGAACTCGCCATCGATGCGCTCGGCGCGAAACACCTCTCCCATGCCTCCTCGCCCCAACTCCTCCAGTAGCTGGTAGCTACCGAGAACCTGTCCCTTGCGAGCTGGGCGACGGACCGCCGTTTCGAGCGCGCTGTCGAGCAGGCTCCCGAAGCCCTGAGCGACCCCGAGATCCCCGGTGCTGTCGGCCAGAGCGCTCCGGGCGGCGCCGGCCAGCGCGGCGTCGCGGGCTTCGAGTGCCAGCAGATGCGCCTCCCAGGCACTCTCGTCGAGCGCGAAGAGAGTGTCGATCTCGCGGTCGACTTCCCGCCATCGCTCGGACGGCGGTCGATCCCGCGGCTCGATCATCTCAGTCGGCCCGGCCTACTCCTCACTGACCGGCTCGGTGCTGACGCGAAGCGGCATGCCCTGGGACTGCGCTGCCGCTTCCATTTCGCCGGCTTTCGTCTCGGCGATGTCCCGCGGGTAGATGCCGGCGGTGCCGATGCCGTCGTGGTGAACCTGAAGCATGATTCGCGTCGCTTCGGGCACGGAGCGGCCGAAAATGCTCACCAGCGCCTCGACGACGAAGTCCATCGTCGTGTAGTCGTCGTTGTGAAGAAGCACGCGGTAGGGGCGCGGTTCCTGCACTTCGACGCGCTCCCGAGGAGCGATCGCGGTACCGATCTCCTGTTCTTCGCGAGGGCGGTGATCCGATGGGGGCGACATCCCGAAAAAGTATCAGAAGGTCCTGCTGCCGGAGGTGGCTCGTCAGTCCGCTGCGGATGCGTTAGTTTTGATCTTCTGGACGCGAGCCCCTGTCCTCGAGGGGCACTCAGGACACCCTAAGAATGCCGGAAAGCCAGCCCGGGACGACTCCGTCGTCCAAGCCCCGCCGCCCACGCCGCAAGCCCGTCGGACCGCGCCTGAAACCCGTGCTCAACGTGGTTTTCGGCCTCTTTGCTCTCCTCGGGATCAATGCCGTGTATCTGCTCGGGGTGCGCCTGCTCGAGGCAGCCACCGGCGAGACCTACCAGAACTGGTTCTACATGAACATGTTCCTGGTGCATCTCGTGCTGGGACTGCTCTTCGTGGTGCCGACGCTCCTCTTCGCCGCAGCCCACATGCGCAATACGTACAACCGGCCGAATCGTCGGGCGGTGAAGGTTGGCTACGGGCTCCTGGTGGCGACGCTGGTCCTGCTGGTGAGCGGCCTGATCCTCACTCGCTTCGAGGGCATTCTCGAGGTCCGCGATCCGTCCGTACGCCGGATCGCCTGGTGGCTGCACGTCCTGGCTCCCTTTGCTGCGGGCTGGCTGTTCGTCATCCATCGCCTCGCGGGCAAGCGGATCAACTGGCAGATGGGGAAGCGTTGGGCGGCGGTGGCGGCCGTGCTCGGCGGCGCGATGCTCCTTGCGCAGTCGCAGGATCCGCGCTCCTGGAATCAGGCGGGACCCGAGTCCGGTGAGCAGTACTTCTTCCCCTCCCTCGCGCGGACGGCGACGGGTGACTTCATTCCGGCCGAGGTGCTGCAGAACGACGCCTACTGCCAGGAGTGTCATGCCGACACCCACGCCGACTGGGCCAACAGCGTGCACCGCTGGTCGTCGTTCAACAATCCGCCGTACGCCGCATCCGTCGCAGAGACCCGTCAGGTCTCGATGGAGAGAGACGGCACGGTGCAGGCTGCGCGCTTCTGTGCCGGCTGTCACGATCCGGTTCCCTTCTTCAGCGGCGAGTTCGACGACCCGAACTACGACTTCGAGAACGCCAGGACCGGACAGGCAGGCATCACCTGCACCGCCTGCCACGCGATCACCAACATCAACAGCGTGCGCGGCAACGCCGACTACACGATCGAAGAGCCGGTGCACTACCCGTTCGCCTTCAGTGACAATGCGGGCCTGCGCTGGGTCAACGAGCAGCTGATCAAAGCCAAGCCGGAGCTGCACAAGAAGACCTTCCTCAAGCCGCTGCATGAGAGTCCCGAGTTCTGCGGCTCCTGCCACAAGGTCCACCTGCCTGAGGAGCTCAACGAGTACAAGTTTCTGCGTGGACAGAACCACTACGACACCTACCACCTGAGCGGCGTCTCGGGGCATGGCGTGCAGAGCTTCTACTACCCGGCCCAGGCGGAGCACAACTGCTCCGGATGTCACATGCCGCTTGCGGACTCCACCGATTTCGGCGCGAAAAACCGCCTCGACAACGGCCAGCTGCAGGTCCGCGGACATCTCTTCCCGTCGGCCAACACGGCGATCCCGAAGCTCGTCGGCCTGCCGGACTGGGTCGTCGGCGAGCACGAGCAGTTCACTCGGGACACGCTGCGCGTCGACCTCTTCGGTGTGCGGGAAGGCGGCTCGATCGACGGCGAGCTGACCGCTCCGTTGCGCCCGCAGGTGCCGTCGCTCGTTCCGGGTGAGAGCTACCTGCTCGAGACGGTCATTCGCACGCTAAAGGTCGGCCATCCCTTCACGCAGGGCACGTCCGACTCGAACCAGGTCTGGCTCGACATCGCCGTGCGCGACGAGCGGCGCACCCTGGGTCGCAGCGGCGGCATGAACGAAGAGCGCGAAGTCGACCCTTGGTCGCACTTCGTCAACAGCTACGTGCTCGACCGCGACGGCAACCGCATCAACCGGCGAAACGCGCAGGACATCTTCGTTCCCCTCTACAACCATCAGATTCCGCCGGGGGCGGCGGACGTCGTGCACTACCGCCTGGACGTGCCGCCGGACGCCAAAGGCTCGATTACGGTGGATGTGGCTCTGCGCTACCGCAAGTTCGACATGGAGTACATGCGCTACGTCTACGGCGAGGACTTCGACGTGGAGCTGCCGATCATGGAGATCGCGACGGATCGTGTCGTGTTCCCGATCGCCGGTAGCGATCGCGTGGTGAGCGCAGCGGCCCGCGAGATTCCCGAGTGGCAGCGATGGAACGACTACGGAATCGGACTGCTGCGCAAGGGTGGCAAGTCGAGCGGCCAGCTGCGCCAGGCGGAAGAAGCCTTCGCGCAGGTCGAGGCGCTGGGTCGGCCCGACGGTCCACTCAACCTGGCTCGCGTCTATCTCCAGCAGGGCACCGTGCGTGACAAGGCGGTCGCCGCGCTCGAACGAGCCGCTTCGTTCGATCCCCCGGCACCCGCCTGGAGCGTCGCCTGGTTCAGCGGTCTCGTCGACAAGCAGAACGGCTTCCTCGACGCCGCGATCGAGCGCTTCGAGGGGCTGGTGGCTGCTGATACGCAGGAGATGCGCGACCGCGGCTTCGATTTCAGTCAGGACTACAACCTACTGAACGAGCTCGGCCAGACGCTCTTCGAGCGCGCCAAGCAGGAGCGTGGAGAGGCGCGCTCTGAGAGCCGTCGCGCTTTCCTCGAGCGCGCGGCCGCCAGCTTCGAGAAGACGCTGACGCTCGACCCTGAGAACGTTTCCGCTCACTTTAATCTCGACCTCATCGAGCGCCAGCTGGGTAGGCCCGAGAAGGCCGCAGGGCATCGCGAGAAGTACCTCAAGTATCGTCCGGACGACAACGCTCGCGGCCGGGCCATCGCGATCGCACGCTCGCGGGACGCCGCGGCCGACCATGCGGCCGAAGCGATCGTCATTTACGATCTGCAGCGTCCCGGCGCGTACCAGTCGCCCTTCACTCGCGCCCCGCGCGCCGCTTCGGCCGGGGGCTGATCGGTCCGGGGGTCGATGGCGGGCCGAATCTCTCGGTGCCCGCCCCACAGAGGTCCCCTCAGAGGTGGAAGTGAATCAAGACAACGCCCCGGAAGAGAACGACCCTCTCGAGGAAGAGCAGGACGATGCCGTCATCGGTCAAGCGCTGCGCGGTTCGGCTCGGCTACTGATCCTCTTTGCCGTGCTGGGTCTGGTCGGCTGGTTGGCGCTGCGCTGGGCCGGCCGTGACAGCGAGGCGGGCCCCGAGATCGCGGTGGAAGCTCCCACAGAAGTGCCGAGCACCGAGTCCGTGGCCGGTCCCCCTGCCGTCACGTTCACCGACGTGACGCAGGAGTGGGGCCTCGACTGGACGCACGAGAGCGGCGCTCGCGGCGATCGCTTCCTGCCGGAGACGATGGGAGCCGGGGCCGCGTTCTTCGATGCGGACAACGACGGCGACCCTGACCTGTTGCTGCTCAACTCGGACACCTGGGACGGCAGTGGTGATCCGCGAACCGCCTTCTACGAGAACCGGGAAGGCCGCTTCGTCGATCGCTCGAAGGACTACGGTCTCGACCTACGCCGCTACGCGACGGCGGTGGCCGTCGGAGACGTGGACGGCGACGGCGATCGCGACCTCTTCATCGCGACTCTCGGTGCCAACCTTCTGCTCGAGAACCGCGCCGACGGCGAGACTCGACGCTTCGTCGACGTCACCGCCGCTGCTGGCGTCGCTGGCGATTCGGAGACTTGGAGCTCGTCGAGCGCTTTCTTCGACGCCGACGGCGACGGTGACCTCGATCTCTTCGTCGGTAACTACGTGCGCTGGTCCAAGGAGATCGACGTCGAGGTCGACTACAAGCTCGTCGGCGAAGGGCGCGCCTACGGGCAGCCCGTGAACTACGGCGGTACCTTGAGCTACCTTTTCCGGAACGACGGCGACGGGCGCTTCCAGGACGTCTCGGCCGAGGCGGGAGTCGAGGTCTTGAATTCGGCCACCGGCGAGCCGGTCGGCAAGGCGCTTGGCGTCGTCCCGACGGATATCGACCTCGACGGCGATCTCGACGTGCTCGTCGCCAACGACACGGTGCGCAACTTCCTCTTCCTGGGGCAGGGCGACGGCAGTTTCGAAGAGGTCGGCGAGCTCTACGGCGTCGCTTACGGCCGAGACGGCACCGCCACCGGCGCCATGGGCATCGACGTCGCCTACTACCGCGGTGACGCCAACCTCGGCATCGCCATCGGCAACTTCGCCAACGAGATGACCTCGCTCTACGTCGCGCAGGGCGATCCGTCCCTCTTCGCCGACGAGAGCATCCCGGACGGTATCGGTGCTCCGTCCCGCCGCATGCTGTCCTTCGGCGTCTTCTTCTTCGACTACGACCTCGACGGGCGACAGGATCTGCTCCAAGTCAATGGGCACCTCGACGATCAGATCAATCAGGTCGACCCGAGCCAGACCTATCGGCAGGCGCCTCAGCTCTTCTGGAACGCTGGCGACGCTTCGCCGAGCACCTTCCTGGAAGTCGATCTCGAGACGGCGGGCGATCTGGCGCAGCAGCTCGTGGGCCGAGCCTCGACGTACGCCGACGTCGACGGAGACGGCGATCTCGACGTCCTGCTGCTGCAGACGGGCGGCCCCCCCGTGCTCCTGCGCAACGACCAGGATCTTGGGCATCACTGGCTGCGCCTTCGGCTGCAGCCGGCGAATGGCGGCGCTGACGCCCTCGGTGCGCTGGTCGAGGTCACCACAGAGAGCCGCTCGCAGCGCCGAGAGCTGACGATTTCGCGGAGTTACCAGAGCCAGGTGGAGTCCGTGCTCACCTTCGGTCTGGGAGCCGCGACGAGTGCGTCGGTGCGCGTCGTTTGGAAGGACGGTACGGAGAGCGTCTTCGAAGAGCTCGAGATCGACCGTCTCCACGTGCTCGAACAGCCGACGAGGTGAGCCCGCCCTGTGGCATGATCTCTCCTCGGAGAGCACCATGACCGCTGCCAACGACATCGAACCGACGGATTTCGAGCCTGGTGAACCGAGCGCCGAGGATCGGCGTCTCCATTCGCGCGTCCGCTTTCCGAAGGTCCGTGTTCAGGCTCCGGGCCCGGAGGGATGGCAGGACGAGTTCCTTCAGGACCTCTCGGTCGGCGGCGTCTTTCTGGTGACGCCTCGCACTCTGCCGGTCGGCGGCTCGGTTTCCCTGCGCCTCTTGGTGCCCGACACCGAGACGCCGATGGAGACGCAGGCGCTGGTGACCCGCATCGAGCAGGGAAGCCGCGATGCGGACTCCGGGATTGCCCTGGCCTTCGACCAGCTGCGCGACGATCAGCGCGATCAGCTCGCTTCGCTCGTCGAGCGCTTCGGCCACGAGCCCACGGTCCAGGTCTTCGACGATGAGACCGGAGAGCCGGCACCCGATCCGATGAGCGAGCTTCTCGCCGACGTCGACGAGATCGGCCGGCGCTGGCTGGAAACCAAGGAAGAGGTGACTGCGGTGCGCGCGGCCGTTGCCGAGCACGAGCAGTCGCTGCGACGGAACCAGGAGAGTCTCGAGGAGCTGCTTCGACGGCTCCAGCGCTCGCTGCGGCACATGCCCCGGGGATCCCTTCCGGGTGCGGTGGACGAAGACTTCGGGCGGGCTCCGCAGCCCGAGGAGGTTCTCGCGAGGGCGACCGAAGAGGAAGAGCGTCTGCAGGGACTCCTGGAGTCGGTGCGCGAGGATCTCGCAGGCGAGCGTCAGAAGAACCGCGAGCTGAGCCGAGAGGTCGACGATCTCAAGGAGTCGCTCCAGTCGCTCGAGTCACCGGAAGCCGACCGCGACCGTCGGATCCAGATGCTGACCGCCGAGCTGCTGCAGGCGAAGGAGCAGGCCCACCGCCACGAAGCCGAGGCCGCTGAGGCGCGTCTGGCACTCGCTGAGCTGCGCTCGCAGGCAGACCTGACGTCTGGCGAGCACTTGCCGCCGCCGTCGCCCGCCGCCATTCGCGAAGAGGCTCAGGACGACGAGTTCGAAGTCGACTTCGCGATCGAATCGAACGACGCCGACGAAGCGAGTGCCGGCCCGGACGAGCTCGAGCCGATGGACGAGCTGCCGCCCGAAGCACCCGTCTCCGCTCAGGATCTTCCGACGCTGCACGCCATTCCCGTGCCGGAGGAAGCGTCCTTCGCTGACGTCGCCGCGGAGATGGCGGGCGACGTCGACGAGGAGCCCGCCGAAGAGGCGGAGCTGCCGGCGACGACCGTCGAGGTGGAGATACCCGTCGTCGAAAGCGAGGGCCCTGCGCGCTTGGTGTCGGTCGACGAGGAGACGCTCGGCCCGGAGGTGCTCGATGCCATGGAGTCGTTCCAGGCGCAGCTTTCGTCGGGCTCTCGCATCCGACTCACCGAGCGCTTCGGCCGTCTGGAACCGGTCAGTCGCGGTGACATTCAGGTCAGCGACTGGCTCCGCGAGCGCGACCGTCTGAGCGCGGAGCCGCCGAGCTCGCCCGACATGTCGGAGGAGCAGCTCGTGCGTGTGCTCCATGTCTTCTTTCAGCGCGAGCTGATTCGTCTGACGCCCTGAGTCCGCGCCGTGACGAGCAGCGGGATCAACGGCAGGAAGAGGAGAGTCCTGCGGCTTCTGTGGCTGGCCGTCGTCGCCGCAGTTTGGGCGGGCTGCGGTGACGGTCGTACGGCGGTGACCGTCTACTCGCCGCACGGGCGCGATCTGCTGCAGCTCATGGAGAGCGCCTACGAAGCGCAGAACCCCGAGATCGATATCCGGTGGCTCGACATGGGCTCGCAGGAGGTCTACGACCGCATTCGCTCCGAGCGGGCCAATCCGCAGGCGACGGTCTGGTTCGGCGGACCGGCGGCCCTCTTCTCGAGAGCTGCCGAAGAAGGCCTGCTGCGTACCTTCGTACCGACGTGGAGCAGCGCGGTCGAAGACCAGGCGAAGGATCCCGACGGGCGATTCATCGCGCTCTACCGCACGCCACCGCTCCTCGTCTTCAACCGCGAGGCCGTATTGGCCGAAGAGGCGCCCACGGACTGGAGCGACCTCCTCGACGAGCGCTGGGCCGGCGAAGTGATCATCCGTGACCCGCTCGCCAGCGGCACGATGCGAACGATCTTCGGCGGCGTCCTGGCTCGGGCCGTGACCGCGGACGGCAGCGAGGACGCTGGATGGAGTTTCCTGCGCTCGCTCGACTCCCAGACCAAGGAGTACGTGCACAGCCCGGCACTCCTGCACGAGAAGCTGATTCGCCAGGAAGGCCTGGTGACCGTCTGGGAGATGACCGACATCCTTTCGCTCGTGAACCGTGGGGCGCCGATCGACTTTCGCTTCCCGACGAGCGGCACGCCGGTCATCGCCGACTCGGTCGCGCTCGTCGACCAGGCCCCCGAGCAGGAGGCTGCTGAGGCCTTCGTGGAGTGGCTCGGTAGTGAAGAGGCCCTCGGTCTCGCCGCGGCAGAGGCGTTCCGCCTGCCCGCGCGCACCGACATTCCGGCGGCTTCTCTGCCGCCGTGGAGTGAGCGGGTCCTCGACGAGCTGGTCAGCGAAGAGGTCGATTGGGACCTGATCGAAGAGCGCGGAGCCGATTGGATGACGACCTGGGACCGCGAGGTCCGGGGTCAGGGCCCGTGACCGAAGCGTTCCTGCGCATCGATTCACTCGGCCACAGCTTCGGCGAGCTCGAGGTCCTTCGGGACATCAGCTTCGAGGCCGAGCCCGGCGAGATCGTCGCGCTTCTCGGTCCGAGCGGCAGCGGCAAGACGACGCTACTGCGCTCGATCGCCGGCTTCGAGTCTCCGCAGCGGGGCACGATCGAGGTCGAAGGTCGCGAAGTCACGAAGCTGCCTCCCGCCCAGCGCGGTTTTGGCATGGTCTTCCAGAGCTATGCGCTCTTTCCTCATCTCGACGTCGGCGCCAACGTCCGTTTCGGCCTCGAGGCGCAGGGCGCGGCTCCGGAGACCATCGCCTCCCGGGTCGCCGAGGTTCTCGAGCTCGTCGAGATGAAGGGCTTCGAAGCGCGCAAGGTGAGCGAGATCTCGGGCGGGCAGCAGCAGCGCGTCGCTCTGGCGCGGGCGCTGGCGCCGAGCCCGTCGCTGCTGATGCTCGACGAGCCGCTCTCGAACCTCGACCCAGCGCTCCGCGAGCGCACGCGACGCGAGCTGCGCGAGGCGCTCAAGGCCATTGGCATCACCACGCTGCTCGTGACCCACGAGCAGGAGGAGGCCTTCGATCTCGGCGACCGCGTCGCGCTCCTGCACGAGGGGCGCCTCGAGCAGATCGGCAGTGCGCGCCAGCTCTATCAGGAGCCGACCTCGCTCTTCGTCGCGGAGTTCGTGGGCCGCTCCAGTCGGTTGGCGGGGTCGGTCTGCGAAGGCGGCGTCGAGGTTCGCTGCGCCGAGCAGCGCGTCGTCTGGGACTGCTGGTCGCCAGAGGCGCTCGACCGCGGCGCGACGGTCGCCGTCGTCGTGCGTCCCGAGGCACTCGAGCTCAGCGATCGCGGCGAGCACGTCCTGCGCGGCCGCATCGTCGGCGAGCGCTACCTCGGCGCGGCTCAGTGGATCCGGATCGATCTGGGTGGCGCGGAGATCGAGGTCGAGCTGGAGGGCGCCGTCGCGCCGCCCTCCGGCGACGTGGCCGTCGCGCCGCGGCGATCGGGACTGCGGCCTTTCGCCTTCGCCGCGAGCGGTTCGTGAGCAACCCGCGCACCCTCGCCTGGGCTCTCGTCGGTCTGCTCTGCTGGCTCGTCGGCTACCCTCTCGTGCTGACGCTCTTCGAGGCGTTCGGTGGCGTCGCCGATCCGACGGTGGCGAACTTCGCGGAGTTCCTCGGGCGCAGTGACGAGTGGCGTGCCCTCTGGCGCTCTGCCTGGCTGTCGGTGCTCTCGGTGGTGCTGGCGGCCGTCGTCGGGGTACCGCTCGGCTTCGTCTTCGAGCGCACCGAGTTTCCAGGTCGGCGTCTCCTCGGCGTGCTCGTCGCGCTGCCGGTGGCGCTGCCGCCGCTCGTCGGCGTCATCGCCTTTCTCTTCCTTTACGGGGAGAGCGGCTTCCTCGCACGCGGTCTCCAAGCGTTGGGCTTCGAGGTGCGCTGGACTTTCAGTGGCCCGGTACCCATTCTCCTGGTCCACACGTACTCGTTCTACGTCTACTTCTACCTCATGACGCGCGCCGGACTCGCGCGGCTCGATGCGGCCAAGGTGGATGCGGCGCGGTCGCTCGGCGCCTCTGAGTGGCGCATTCTGCGACGCGTCACGCTGCCACTGCTGAGGCCGTCTCTCGCCGGTGCTTCGGTGCTCACCTTCATGACCGCGCTGGCGTCTTTCTCCGCTCCGTACATCTTCGGCGGTGGCTTCCGCGTCATGCCGACGCAGATCGTCTCCTCCAAGCTGAACGGCGAGACCGCGATGGCCCAGGTGGAGACGGTCATGCTCGGGCTGTTGGCCCTGGGCGGGCTTGCACTCCTGCGACGGCTCGATACCGATGCCGACCTCGCTGCGGGGGAGCGTGGCCTCCCACCGGCGCGGGCGCGGCTGCACTCACCGCTGGCGCGCGGCCTCGCCGCCGCGGCGGGTTGGACGTTGACGGTGATCCTGCTACTACCGCACCTGACGCTGCTCCTCCTCTCTCTGGTGCCGCCCAATACCTGGACGACGGAGGCGCTGCCGCCCGTGCTCTCTCTGACCAACTACGGCGCGCTGCTCTCCGAGCCGGAACGACTGCGTCCGATGGTGAATTCGCTCTGGATGGCGACGGTGGCCACCGCTCTGGCGATCGGTCTGGCGGTGCTCGCAGCGCGCTCGTCGCTGCGCGTCCGTGGCAGACTCGGCGCCGCGCTCGGCGGGCTCCTGCTCCTGCCCTGGGCGATACCGGGTACGGTGTTCGCCATCGCGCTCGCCACCTGCTTCAGCGTGCAGCAGCCTTGGGCTCTACGGTTCGTGCTCGTCGGCACGAGTTGGATTCTGCCGCTGGCCTACCTCGTGCGAAGCCTGCCCGTTACCGGCAGTGCGATCACCGCCGGACTCCGCCAGATGGACGGCACGCTCGAGGAAGCCTCGGCGTCGCTCGGGGCGAGCGGACGACGCACCTTCTGGCGCGTCGTCCTGCCGCTGCTTCGGCCCGCGCTGCTCGCCGGGGGCGGACTCGCTCTGGTGACCGCGCTCGGTGACTTCGTCGTTTCGATCAACCTGTACACGTTCGAGACGCGCCCGATCGCCATCGAGATCCTCTCGTCGCTGCGTCTGCAGGAGACCGGCGTCGCGGCGGCTTACGGCGTTTTCCTGATGATCCTCTCGGCCGTGGTCTTCCTCCTGTGGAGCGACCGGCTGCAGCGCAGCTGACCGCCTCACAGTGAGCACTCCCTCCCCGTCGGCGGCGCCGAAGCTGTATGGCCTCTACGTCGCGGCCTTCGTCGACACGCTGGGCGTTTTCCTCGTCCTGGCGCTCTTGCCGTACTACGCCGAGCGCTTCGGTGCGAGCGCGACGCAGATCGGTGCCTTGGTGTCGGTCTTCGCCGTGGCCCAGACCCTCTCGGCTCCGCTCTGGGGTCGCTTGTCCGATCGCGTCGGACGGCGCCCGGTGATTCTTGCCGGACTGCTGCTTTCGGCAGTCGCTTATCTGCTGTTCAGCTACGCCGGCTCGCTGTGGATGCTCTTCGTCAGCAGGTTCGCGCAGGGACTCGGCGGCGGCACGGTCAGCGCGATCTTCGCGTACATCGCCGACGCCGTGCGCGGCGAGGACCGAGCGGAGCGCATCGGCTGGGTGACGGCGGCCACGAGTGCTGCTGCCCTGCTGGGTCCGGCGCTGGGTTCGGTCGCCGGCAGCGTGTCGCCCGCCCTGCCTGGCCTGATCGCCGCCGGTCTCTGCCTCGTCGCCTGGGTTCTGTGCCGCTCGATGCTCGAGGGCGGGGCGCGCAAGGAGAGCTTGCAGAGCGAGGAGCGGCCGCCGCTCCTCGGGGCTCTCTGGGGTGTCGTGACGGCGCCCGGGCGGCAGGCGCATCTGCTCATCTGGGTCTACGCGCTCGGCATGTTTGGCAACACGGCGCTGACGGCGGTGGCGGCTTTGGCGCTCGATCGCCGCTTCGGCGTCGGAGTCGACGACATCTGGATCTTCTTCGCCGCCCTCGCCGGCGGCGCGCTGGTCGTGAGATTGCTCATCCTGGGTCGCACGGTGCGGCGGCTCGGCGAGGCGGCGGTCCTGCGCCTCGGCGCGGTCTGTCTGGCCCTCGGTCTCGCCCTCTTTCCCTTCGTGCCGGAGCTCGTCGGAGTGCTGGCGACGGTCGTCCTGATGGCGTTCGGCACCTCGTTCCTCTTCCCCTGTACGACGGCGTTGATCACGAGGGCCGGGGAGAAGGGGGCCGGCCAGCTTCTGGGAGTGCAACAGGCCTACGGCGGGAGCGCGCGCATTTTGGGGCCCCTGCTGGCGGGATGGGCGCTCGAGCGTTCGGGTCTGGCCGCTCCGTTCCTGCTCGGAGCTGCAGTCCTAGCCGTGGCGGCCCTGGCCGCTCTCGGCGTTCGTCAGCCGGAGCCCCCCGAAGGCGCCGCGGAAGCGGCTTGACGGTGTCGGGTTCGACTCACCCGTCAACTCGGGATCCTCTTGACGAACGACGAAGCGGCGAGCGGGCGGAGCCCGACTCGCAATCGCCGTCTCGCTCTTCGGAAACGCTTTGGTAGCGGGGGCAGGATTTGAACCTGCGACCTTTGGGTTATGAGCCCAACGAGCTACCAGACTGCTCCACCCCGCGTCACAAGCGCCTTCGAGGCGAGGCGTGATATTCGCACAGCACCGGTGGGCTGTCAACGTACGGTGATGTCCGTCCTCTCCCGTGTGGTCTTGTCCGCTCAGAGGCTCTCGGTTAACGTCCTGAAGGTCCCGCGCGAGGCGCTTTCCGAGCGTACACTCGGAGGGCCGCAGACCCTTCTCGAGCCCTGATGGAAGACACCCCTCCCACCCAAGAAACGTCAGACGACGGCGAGTTCGCGACCGAAGAGTCCGCGGAGGAGACGCTCGCCGCGAGCGATCAGGCGAGCTTTGCAGGCCGCCGCTGGGCCCTCGTCTTCGCGGCCGTTTTTCTTCTCGGTTTCGTCGCCGTCGGTGCGGTCCAGAGCTACAGCGATCTGTCGGCGTCGCGCGCCCGCATCGCCGAGCTCGAGTCGGAGATCGCACGGACCCAAGAGCGTATCGACGGCCTGAAGATGCTCAACGACTCCCTGCGCAGTGACCGGGTCCTGCTCGAGTACGTGGCGCGGGAGGACCTCGGCCTCGTACGCCCCGATGAGATCGTGCTCGCGCTCGACGAGCGACTCCGCTAGCACCGAGGTTCGATCTTGAAGACGCAGGGCGCCGACCTCTGGTCCGTCGCATCGGCTCGTATTCGCGACAGCGATGCCTACCGCGAGCTGTTGTCGCACCGCGGCGTCGTGCGCGGATTGCCCACCGCGGCGGCCGGCTGGGTTCTCGATCTTCTGTCGCAGGATCTGGAGCGACCGCTCGTGCTCGTGACGCCGCGAGAGTCCGAGGCGATGCTGTTTGCCGAGGCGGTGAAGCTGATGGGCGGTGGAGAGTCGGTCTACTTTCCATCCCCGGCACTGTCTCCCTACCAGGAGACGGAAGCCTCGCTCCTCGTCCGGGCACAGGAGTCGGTGGCGCTCGACTTCATCGCGCGCTCGGAGCGTCCCCTCGTCTCCTGCACTCCGCGAGCCCTCGCCCGTCGCCTGCCCGACGTCGATGCCTTCGGAGCGAGCACGCTGCGTCTGGTGCCCGAAGAGGAACTGCCGATCGAAGAGCTCGTCGCTCATCTCGTCGATTTTGGCTACCGGCGCAGCGATCTGGTCGTCGAAGTCGGCGTCTTTGCGGTGCGCGGCGGAGTGGTCGACCTCTTCCCGCCGAGTGAGGACGAGCCGGTGCGGCTCGACTTCTTCGGCGACACCATCGAATCGCTGCGCTCGTTCGACACCGTCACGCAACGCTCGAGCGACAGTCTCGACGAGATTCGCATCCAGCCGCTGTCGCTCTTTCCGAGCGGTGAGAGCGTCTACGACGATCTCGCCGACGCGCTCGAGCAGGCGAGCGACTCGCAGTCCTTCGACACGGGAAAGAAGATCGGAGCGCTGCGCGACGGCAACCCCTTCGAAGGGTGGCAGAACTACCTGCCCTTGATCCAGCGACGGACCAACTCCCTCCTCGAGCTGATGGACGATCCGCTGCTCGTCGTCTCGGACCTTCCGGAGCTCCTGCGCGAAGCGCGGCATCAGGAGGCGACCCTGGCGGTCGAGTTCGAAGGTCGCTTCGAGCGCGACGAGCTCGCCGTGCCGCCCGAGAGGCTGACGATACCCGGCGAAGAAGTCGTCTCTTGCCTCGAGAGCTTCACGCTCGAGCTGCAGGGCAGCCTCGACTCCGAAGGTCCGGCGATCGATTTCTGGGGCTCGGCAACCGACAGCCTGATCGGCCAGATGCCTCGCTTTCCCCGCGAGGTGGAGACGGCGAGAGCTCGCAAGGAGCGACTGGCGATCGTCGCGCCTGCCAACCGCCACGAGCGCTTGCGCGAGACGCTGACCGGGCGAGAGCTCGAGGAGGACACGACTCTGGTGCTCGCCGACGGCGAGCTCAGCCAGGGGTTTCGGCTGCCCGCAGCGGGTCTCGTCGTCTTCGGAGAGAACCAGCTGTTCGCAGAGCCGACGAGCACCCGCAAGCGCCGCAAGCTCGGCCCCTTCCTCTCCGGGATCCGCGATCTCAAGGTGGGCGAGTTCGTCGTCCACGAGGATCACGGCATCGGCCAGTTCGTCGGCATGCGTTCTCTCGGCAACGAGGCCGACGCCTCCCACATCCCGAGCTCGGTTGCCGAGATGGCGCAGGGCGACACCGCTGCGGTGGAGGTCATGGAGATCCTCTATTCCAGCGGCAAGACGCTGCTGCTGCCGTTGAGCCGTCTCGATCAGATTCAACGCTACAGCGGCATCGAAGGCTTCGCGCCGAAGCTCGACAAGCTCGGCGGCTCGAGCTGGAACAAGAAGAAGGGTCGCGTCAAGAAGGGGCTCAAGAGGCTCGCGACCGACCTGCTCAAGCTCTATGCCGAGCGCGAGGTCGCCAAAGCGCCGCCGGCGACTCCCGACTCGGACATGCTCCGTCAGTTCGAGACGGCGTTCGAATACGAAGAGACGCCGGATCAGCTCGATGCGATCGCGCAGATCAAGGAAGACCTGGAGCGCCAACGCCCGATGGACCGACTGCTGTGTGGCGACGTCGGCTTCGGCAAGACCGAGGTTTCCATGCGCGCCGCGTTCAAGATGGTCGACAGCGGCTACCAGGTGGCGGTTCTGGCGCCGACGACGATCCTCGCGGATCAGCACCTGCAGACGTTCACTCAGCGGTTCGCCGGCTTCCCGGTACGTATCGAGATGGTGTCGCGCTCTCGAACGAACGCCGAGGTACGAGCGATTGCCGAGAAGCTCGCCGCCGGCGAGATCGACATCCTCATTGGAACTCATCGCCTGCTCAGCAAGGACCTCGCGTTCAAGGACCTCGGTCTGCTGGTGATCGACGAAGAGCAGCGCTTCGGCGTCGCGCAGAAGGAGCGCTTCAAGGAGTTGCGCCGGGAAGTCCACGTCCTGGCGATGTCGGCAACGCCGGTGCCCCGGACGCTGCAGCTCTCGCTGGCGGGCGTGCGCGATCTGTCGACGATCGAGTCTCCGCCGCGCGATCGCATGGCGGTCGAGACGCGCATCGTGTCGCAGTCCGCGGATCTGATCCGCGAGGCGATCGAGTACGAGCTCGAGCGAGGCGGGCAGGTGTACTACGTCTTCAATCGCGTCGAGGGTATCGAGGCGGTGGCAACGGAGCTGCGGCGGATCGTTCCGGAGCTCAGGATCACGATCGGTCACGGCCAGATGGACGAGCAGGAGCTCACCGAGCGAATGCACGCCTTCAAGAAGGGCAGCTACGATCTGCTCTTGGCGACGACGATCATCGAAAACGGTATCGACATTCCGAACGTCAACACGATGTTGATCCACCGGGCCGACCGCTTCGGCCTGGCACAGCTCTACCAGCTGCGGGGTCGCGTCGGGCGCAGCGATCAGCTCGCCTACTGCTACCTGATGGTCCCCGGAGACAAGATCCTCTCGGAGGATGCTCGCCGTCGACTCACCGCGATCCGCGAGTTCACCGAGCTGGGGGCGGGCTTTCGCATCGCGGCGCGCGACCTCGAGATTCGCGGCGCTGGCAACCTTCTGGGTGCCGAGCAGAGCGGTCACATCGCCGAGCTCGGCATCGAGACGTATCTCAAGATGCTGGAAGATACGGTGCGAGAGCTTCGTGGCGAGGCTCCGGCCGAAGCGCCCTCGGCGACGATCGATCTACCGATCGCCATGGCGATTCCCGAGGAGTACATCGGCGAGTCGAGCCTGCGCATGGAGTTCTATCGCCGACTCGCGACACTCGAGGAGTCTTCCGCCGATCTCCTCGCCGAGCTGCGCGACCGCTTCGGCCCACCCCCGGAAGTCGTCCAGCGCCTCGTCGACGCAGCCGTGCTCAAGAGTCGGGCAGAGCACCTGCGCGTGCAGTCGATCACCAGCCGCGGCTCGAAGCTGGTCTTCCGCCTGAGGCGTGACTCGCGCGTCGACATCGAGCGCCTGATCGAGTTCGTACAAACGAGAGAGAGCTCGAGCTTCAGTCCGAGCGGCGTGCTCACTCTCGAAGGAGTGCCGCCGTCGGAGTCGCTGTCCGTTGCTCACCAGTGCCTCGAGCACTTGGGAGCCTTACCGTTGGCTGAGGAAGGAGCGGTCCATTGAGACCCGTCCGTCTGTGCATTGTGCTGATCGCCCTGCTCGGCGTCGGCTGTTCGCCGGGAAGCGTCGAGCTCAGCGAGGGCGTCATCGTTCGGATCGGCGATCGCGAGCTGGCGTACTCCGACTTCGAGAGTTTCCTGGCGCAGGGTGCGGGCGATTGGGCCACCGGACTCGACAACGAGGTCCTTGCGGCGCTTTTTTCACGGTATCTCGAGGAGGAGCTGCTGCTGCAACTCGCCGTCGATCGCGGTCTCGTACACTCCGCGGCGACGAAGAGAAGAGCCGTCGAGTCGCTGCTCGACGCCGAGGGCGACGTCGACATCGGTCCCGAGGAGGTTGCCGCTTACTACAGCTCGAATCGGGCCGAGTTCGAGCTGCCCGAACGCGTGAGGCTACGCCAGCTGCTCCTCGACGAGCGAGGGGAGGCAGACCGGATCGCGGCGCAGCTGCAGGGCGGGATGGACTTCCTCGAGGTCGCGCGCGGTCTGGGAGACCCCAACGTCATGGCGGAGCTCGAGCAGGGTGAGTTGGCGCGAGCGGATCTGCCGCCGGAATTCGTCGAGGCCGTGTTCGCATTGGACTCGGGAGAGACCAGCGACGTTTTGGAGGCCGACTATGGCTTTCACATCTTTCAGGTCGTCGAGCGGCTCGACGAAACGGCGGTGCCTCTTGCGCGAGTCGAGACCGAGATCCGTCGGCGCCTTCAGACACAGCGTTCCGACGAGGTACTCGAAGGCCTGCTCGAAGAGGCGAGAGACCGTTACAATGTCGAGATTGCCGCCGCGAGCCTGCCGTTCGACTACAGCCCTGAAGAGTGAGCCCTCACGGGCGCAGGACGCTGCGGAGACGCTTCGCCTCCGCCCCAACGCTCGGTGCAGTTTTTCGGAACGTCGCCCTCGCTCTTGACCCACCCCGAGGATAGACCCATGCGCGCCGCCATCATCGCCCTACTGCTCTGCTTCGTCCCGCTCTCTGCCTGGGGCCAGAGGGACAACTACGTGGTCCTCCGAGTCAACGACAGGATCGCGACGCTGCTGGACTTCCAGGAGCGCGTCGCCGACTGGATCCGGGCCGTGCGACGGCAGCAGAACATCACGGCAACCGATCGCCAGACGCAGATCGAAGAAGCGCCCCGCAGGGTCGCGAAGGAGATGTTCGAAGAGCTGCTGATGCTGTCTCGGGCCGACCAGCTCGGCATCTCGGTCGGCGAGATCGAGCTGGAGGAGCATCTGGAGCGACTCAAGGAGCGGGTCGGAGTTCGCACGGAAGAAGAGTTCCGTCAGGCGCTGGCCGGACAGGGGCTGACGGTGGAGGAGTTCCGCGATTCGCAGTTGCGCACGCTGACGGTACAGCGGGTCACCTCTCGTGAGGTCTACGCGCGGATTCAGGTCGAAGACGACGAGCTGCGGCGGATCTACCGAGAACGAGAGGAAGAGTTCACGCTGCCGGAGCGCCGCCGCGTCCAAGAGATTCTCGTGCCGGAAAGCGACTCGACGTCGGAGACGTTGCTCCGTGAGCGCGCGGCCGAGGTGCGCTCGGAGATGGCCGACGGTCGTGATCCCAAGGCCGTCGCCGAAGGCAAGGGCGAGGCGGTTCGCTTCATCGACGTCGGCTGGGTGACGCAGGGCGATCTGTCGTCGGATCTGGAAGCCGCGGCGTGGGCCCTGGCAGAGGGTGAGGTTTCCGAGCCCGTGGCCGCCCGCGGCGGCTTCCACGTTCTGAAGATTGCGGCGATCGAGGCGGCCTCCGCCAAGCCCTTTGAAGAAGTCGTCGATCAGCTTCGTGCCGAAGAGCAGGGCCGACGACTCGACGACGAGATCGGCGCCTATCTCACCGAGCTCGAGGAAAAATCCTTCTTCGTGGCCAACTTGCCGGAAAGAGCCCAGGGCTTCAAGACGATGTCGGGCCGCGTTGTCGAGAACGGTGCGAGTCGCGACCTTCAGCTGACGACGGCAACCGAGCCTCGGTGATCCTGGGCGGATCGGACTCCCGCGCGCCGCAGCGCTCCCTACCGGTCCACTGAAAACCACGGAATGGCCTCGCAGGGCCCTTCTGTGCCATTCTGTGCCTGGCGCAGTCGCTGGCCTCCCCCTCGTTCGGGCGGCGAAACCTCTGTGGCAAAGGGATTTACACCGCATCGAAGAAATTCGATATGCTGGTGGACCGAAGTGGACGAAAGTGGACAGAAGGGGTCCAAAGTGCTACCTTCGCCGCTGAATCCTCGAAATCTGAGGGTGCGTGTCGTCGTGCCCTCAATTCCTGGTCGGGGTAGAGAGCCCCGTCGATGCCATGTTCCGTGGAAGCGCCAAAGCCAAGATCGACGCCAAAGGTCGCTTCAAGCTGCCGACGGATTTCCGTCGTCTGTTGGAGGAGCGGTACGGCTCGCGTGACGTTTTCGTCACGTCGGTCGAGGGGAACTGCGCCCGGCTGTACCCGCTGCCGGTCTGGGAAGAGCTCGAAGAGCGTCTCGCTCGTCTCGCCTCGACCGATCCCAAGCGGCTGCGCTTCCAGCGCAGGGTCTCGTACTTCGGGCAGCAGGGTGTGTTGGACGCCCAGGGGCGCCTGGTCCTCCAGCCGATCCTGCGGGACGCAGCGGAGCTCGTCGGCGAGGTGGTCGTGTGCGGCCACCTCGAGTATCTGGAGATCTGGAACCGCGAGGCGTTCGAGAAGCATCTGGCCGCCGAGCCGTTCAGCGAAGAGGACTTCGGAGATCTCAGTGCGAAGGGCATCTAGGGTGGAATCTTGGCGAGCGCCGATGCCAGAGACCAGCATGAGCCGGTCATGGTCGCAGAGACCCTGCACCATCTCGAGCCGGCACGCGGCGGCTGTTTCGTCGACTGCACTCTGGGACTTGGCGGCCACGCCGAGGCCGTGCTCGAAGCCGGGGCAACCCGTCTCGTCGGTCTCGACTACGACCCCGAAGCGCTCGCCCTGGCGCGCGACCGGCTGGCTCGTTTTGGAGATCGGGTCGACTTCGTCTGCACCGGCTACGACCAGTTCGAGGAAGCCCTGCGCGAGCTCTCGATCGGCCGGGTGGCGGGAATTCTCGCCGACCTCGGCCTTTCGTCTCTACAGCTCGGAAGGGCGGAACGTGGATTCAGTTTTCAATTCGATGGCCCCCTCGACATGCGGATGGGGCCCTCGGTTTCTCTGACGGCGGCGGAGATCGTCAACGAGTATTCGGAGGGTGACTTGGAGAAGATCCTGAGAGACTACGGCGAAGAGCGGGCAGCGCGGAGAGTCGCACGAGCCCTCGTGGATCGGCGTGCCGAGCGTCCGATCGAAACCACGGCAGAACTGCGAGACGTGGTGCATCGAGTGCTGGGGGAGCGCTCGGGAGCTCGCCGCGGACGTCGAGGCATCGACTCGGCCACGCGGACCTTCCAGGCGCTGCGCATCGAAGTGAACCAGGAGCTGGCGGGTCTCAAGACCCTGCTCGACCAGGCGATGTCGATGCTCGACGACGACGGCCGCCTCGTGGTGATTTCCTACCACAGCCTCGAGGACCGCATCGTCAAGCATGCGTTCCGCTCGGCGGCCATTGGGCAGGTCGATCCGGTGACCGGTCGCGCTCGATCCGAAACGCGACTGATCGAGCTTCTGACCCGCAAGCCGGAGCGTCCGACGCAGGACGAGGTTTCTTTCAACCCGCGGTCCCGGTCCGCTCGGCTGCGCGCAGCGCGCCGCCTCTGATCATGGTCCGCGGGCTCGGCTTCGGCGTGCCGTCACGCCGTGCGACGGCCGTTGCGCCGCGGTTCCTGTGTCTGCCGAACGCTTTGGAGAAGCGACACCTCGTCGCTCGCAGGCCGTGAAGACCAGCTATGCCTTTCGCAAGCCGGTGGTCAACGCGTACCTCGTGCGCGAGCGAGATCGCCGGCGCTGGCGCGATCTCGTCATGGTGCTCGCCGTCGCCGTGCCGATCGCCGTGGTGCTGCTGGTCTATACGAGCATCCGCGTCGGAGTTCTGGAAGCGGGCTACCGCGTCGGCGATCTAGAGAGAGAGCTCTACAGCCTGGAGCAGGCCGAGCGGCTCCTTCGTCTCGAGGGTTCGCAGCTCAGCGACGCGGCGCGCATCGAAGGCCTCGCGGAGAGTGAGCTGGGCCTGGTGGCGCCTCGGATCGAGCAGGTTGCCTTCGTCGGAGAGTCACCGTGAGCGCGCGCGACGATCGTCAGCAGCGCCTCGTCTTCACGGCGCCGGAGACTTCGGAGGCCGGCGAGAGTGCACCGGTCGTTCCGGACCGTGAGCCGAAGCGCTTCGTCGGGGCCGGTCGCCCGCGTGCCCGGTTGACGCTGGCCGTCGTCGCTCTCGGCTTCTGGTCGGCGGTCATCTGCGGCCGTCTGATCTACCTGCAGGTCTATCAGGGCGACTACTACCGCGAGCGCGCGGCCGCTCAGCAGCGACAGTGGGTCAAGCTCGAGTCGCCGCGCGGAACGATCTTTGATCGAAGCGGTCGCGAGCTCGCCGTTTCGGCGGATGCGGACTCGCTCTCACTGCACCCTTTCGTCGTCGAAGACGTCGCGAAGACCGCCGCAGCGCTCGCTCCTCACGTCGGCCGCTCCAAGAAAGAGCTCGAGAAGCTCATCCTCGAGTCGCGAGCCGCGAAGAGGCGCTTCGTCTGGCTCGATCGCAAGGCCTCTCGCGAGGTCGTCGAGACGCTGCGCGAGCTCGACATTCCGGGCGTCGGTTTCATTCGCGAGAGTCGGCGCTTCTACCCGCACGGCCGCCTGGCGGCGGCGACGCTCGGTTTCGTGGGCACCGACCCGAGAGGGCTCTCCGGCGTCGAGGCGCTCTACGACTCGACGGTGCGCGGTCGAGCCGTGGAGCGCCAGGTGGTCCGTGACGCCGGCAAGGACCTGGTCGTCGTGCCGGCGGCTCTCGACCAGACTCCTCAGCCCGGGGCCGATCTCTACCTGACGATCGACGCGACGCTTCAGCACATCGTCGAGTCGGAGCTCGAAGAGCGCGTCAAATGGGCGGGCGCCAAAGGCGGCTCTGCCATCCTCCTCGATCCCGAAGACTCGGCGATCCTCGCCATCGCCTCCTATCCGGGCTTCGACCCGGCGAACTTCGGCGCGGTGCCCAAGGGCCAATGGCGCAACCGCGTCGTCTCGGACTCCTTCGAGCCGGGCTCGACCTTCAAGATGGTGACGGCCGCCGCAGCGATCGAAGCCGGCATCGTGCACCCCGACGATCGTTTCGACTGCGGCAACGGTGGAATCCGCCTCGGGCGCACCTACATCCGCGACCACAAGCCCTTCGACGTGCTCAGCTTTCGCGAGATCATCGCCAAGTCGAGCAACGTTGGCGTCATCCGCGTCGCCCTGGAGACCGGCTCGGAACGACTCCACGAAATGACGCTTCGCTTCGGCTTCGGCCAGACGACGGGAGTCGACCTTCCGGGCGAGCACTCCGGACTGGTCCATCCGCTCGAACGCTGGGAACGGGGCAACGGTACGGCCTACATCTCCTTCGGCCACTTTCTGACGGTCACGCCGATCCAAGTCGCGAACGCCTATGCGGCTCTCGCCAACGGCGGCGTTCTGCATCAGCCGTACCTGGTGCGGGCCATCGGCCGGGAAGGAGAGATCGAGGAGCACGCGCGTCCGGAGGGCAAGCGCATTCTCAGTCGAGCGACGACGCTGGAGTTGATCCGCTTGCTCGAGGGCGTCGTCGCTGAGGGCGGTTCGGCGACGCGTGCAGCGATCGACGGCTATCAGATCGCCGGTAAGACCGGAACCGCCGAGAAGTCGACGTCCGAGGGCTACGACGAGGAAGGTCGCATCGCCAGCTTCGTCGGTATCGCTCCTTCGCGGAGTCCGCGGCTCGTCGGCATGGTCGTTCTGCATGAGCCCGACGTCGACCTGCCCTACGGCGGCGTCGTCGCGGCTCCGACCTATCAGGCGATCGTCAGCAAGGCGCTCCTGCATTTGGGCGTCCCGCCCGAGCCGCTCGACGCACGGGGAACGCGCGTGCGCGCCGCCTCGGAAGACGGTCCCCGGCCGCTACCGTCGATTCGCCTCTCCTCGGAGCAGGACCCTGTCGTCGCCGCGATGGGAGGCCTGGACTGATGCGCCTCGAGCACGCCGTCGAGGGGCTACCCGTCGAATGGGTCGTCGGTGCCGGCGACGAGATCGAGGTCGCTGGACTGGCCTATGACTCGCGACAGGTCGAGCCCGGAGATCTCTTCGTCGCCTGGCAGGGCGAACGCTTCGACGGTCGTCAGTACGCGCCTCAGGCGATCGAGCGCGGCGCGGTCGCGGTACTCGCCTCGAGCGGCGGCTCGCCGGGCGGTGGGGTTCCGTGGCTCGAGTCTCAGGATCCGCGAGCCCTCATGGCACCGATCGCGGCTCGTCTCTTCGGACACCCCGACCGCGAGCTGCAGATCGTCGGTGTCACCGGGACCAACGGCAAGACGACGGTCAGTTTTCTCGTTCAGGCGATCCTCGAGCGGGCTGGACGTCCGACGGGGATCTTCGGCACGCTGGGCTACCGCTTCGGCCAGAACGAATACCCGGGTGAGCGCACGACGCCCGAGGGAGCGGACTTCTATCGCTACCTGCGTCACATGGTGGACGCGGGGGCGCAGGCGGTGGCGATGGAGGTCTCCTCCCACGCGCTCGAGCAGGGCCGCGTCGACGACACCGCCTTCGCTGTGGCGGTGTTCACCAACCTGACCCGGGATCACCTCGACTTTCACGGCGATATGGAGAGTTACTTCCGCGCCAAGAAGAGGCTCTTCGATCTTCTCGGATCCGAAGGTACCGCGGTGCTCAACCTCGATGACGCCAAGGGCGGTGAGCTGGCGGCCCAGCTGTCTCGGGTGTTGACCTTCGCGAGCGAGAGTGACGAGGCCGCCGACGTATGGGTCCTCGAGCGCCAGCTCGATGCTCGCGGTACCCACCTTCGCCTGATGACGCCCCGCGGGCCTCTCGACGTCAGGACGAACCTGCGCGGCTCCTACAACGTCTCGAATACCTGCGCCGCGGTCGCCGTGGCTGAGGCGCTGGAACTCGATCGCGAGGCGATCGTCGATGCCCTCGCCGCCTTCCAACCGGTCGACGGCCGCCTCGACCCGATCGACGAGGGGCAGTCGTTTCCCGTCTTCCTCGACTACGCACACACCGACGGTGGTCTCGACGCCGCTCTGCGCTCGACGCGGTCCCTTGCTGCCGGCGAAGTCGTGCTCGTCTTCGGCTGCGGCGGCGATCGGGATCAAGGCAAACGTCCGCTCATGGGCCGCGTCGCCGGTGAGCTGGCCGATCTGCCGATCCTGACGGACGACAACCCGCGACGTGAGGATCCCGCGCAGATTCGCGAAGCGGTCATCGCGGGCCTCGAGGAGGCCGGCAACGCTCGCTATCGGGTGATCGGTGACCGTCGCACTGCGATTCGCGCCGCCCTGCAGCATGCGCACGACGAAGGAGACTGCGTCGTGCTCGTCGCCGGTAAGGGTCACGAGAGCGGCCAGATCGTCGGCGACGAGGTGCGACCTTTCTCGGACGCCGAAGAGATCCGGAGTGCCTTGGCGGAACTCGCCGAGGGCCGCGCCGTCTACGAAGACGCTCCGTCGACGAAAGGGGCTCGTTGGCCGATGACCGATGCGGCGACAGCGATGGGTGGCGAGCTCGTCGATGTTGGGAGACCGGAGGGTCTTTCGTTCGAAGGAATCGCCTTCGACTCGCGCCGCGTCCGCGAGGGCCAGCTCTTCTTCGCACTGGCGGGCGAGCAGACCGATGGGCACCGCTTCGTCGACGCCGCTCTGGCGGCCGGAGCCGCCGCGGCCGTCGTCGAAGCCGGACGACCCAACCTCCCTGAGGGTCCGCTCGTCGCGGTCGACGACACCTTCGCAGCGCTGCACGACCTGACCCGCTGGGTGCGCGAACGCACGCCGCAGCACCTGGTCGGGATCACCGGCTCCGCCGGCAAGACGACGACCAAACAGCTGCTCGCAGCGATGCTTCGACAGGCCTTCGAAGTCGCCGAGAGTCCGGGCAACCTCAACAATCTCTACGGCTTTCCCATGTCTCTTCTCGGCATTCCGAAGAGCACCGAGTGGATGGTCGCCGAGATGGGCATGTCGACGCCCGGTGAGCTCGGCGGCGTCAGCGAGCTCGGCCGTCCGGACGTCGCGGTCTTCACCAATGTGCGCCTCGTACACCTCGAAGCCTTCGATCGCGACGACCACGTCGCTGGCCTGCGCGACATCGCCGACGCCAAGTCGGAGCTCTTGCGCGGGCTGGTCCCGGGCGGCTTGATCGTCGCCAATGCAGACGATGCCGAGGTCACCCGGCTGACCGAGCGCTACGTTGCAGAGGACACGACCGGCTGCCGCATCGCCTGGTACTCGCTCGCGGGCGATGCCGCGTCGCGGCCGACACGTCTGAAGCTGGTGAGCGCCATCGAGAGCTCGAGCAGAGGAATCGCCTTCGAGGTCGATGACGAAGGCCGGCGGGTGCCGGTCCGGCTGCCCCTGCACGGCGCCGTCAACGCCGGCAACTTCTTCGCCGCGGCGACCTGCGCGCTCGAGTTCGGCGTCGATCTCGATCGCTTGGTCGAGGCGGTTCGCACCGTCGATCTCGGAGCCGGTCGAGGACGCCGGCTGCGCCTTGCAGGCGGAATCGAGATCATCGACGACACCTACAACTCGAACCCCGATGCCCTCGAGCACGCAGTCGATGCGTTGCTCGAGATCGAAGCGGAGCGCCGCTGGCTGGTTGCCGGAGAGATGCGCGAGCTCGGCCGGAGCTCGATCGAGCTGCACCGCGAGTGCGGAGAACAGATCGCAGCTCGTGAGGGCATCGATCAGGTGGTCGCCGTCGGCGAGGAAGCTCGGCCGATGGCGGTGGCGCTGGAAGCGGCCGGCAGGGCGGTGCGCTGGGTGGCCGACGCGGACGGCGCAGCAGAGATTCTCCTTGCTGAGCTGGTCGCCGGCGATCTGGCCTTGATCAAAGGCTCGCGCGGCGTCGGTCTCGAGCTCGCCGTCGAGCGGCTGCTTTCGGAGCGTGGAGAGGAGGGCTCGGACTGATGCTCTATCACCTCCTCTTTCCGCTCAGCGAAGCCTTCGCCGTGCTCAACGTCTTTCAGTACATCACCTTCCGCTCGGCGGGGGCCGCTCTCACGGCGCTGCTTCTCTCGATGGCTCTCGGGCCGAGCTTCATCCGCTGGCTGCAGCGTCTCTCCGTTGGGCAGAGCATTCGGGAAGAGGGTCCGGAGCATCACCAGACGAAGGCAGGAACGCCGACCATGGGCGGTCTCTTGATCCTCCTGGCGGTGCTCGTACCGACGCTGCTGTGGGCCGACCTGTCCAACGCCTACGTCTGGGTCGTTGCGGGAACGGCCTTTTGCTTCGGCGCCATCGGTTTCGCCGACGACTATCTGAAGGTGCGTCGCAAGCACAATCAGGGCCTGACGGCGCGGGCGAAGTTCCTCCTCCAGCTCGTCGTCGGGCTCGGCATGGGCGCGGTCCTGATGCTCTCTCTCGGCTTCGAGACGACGCTTCTCTTCCCGTTCTTCAAGAATCTGGTCGTCGAGCTGGGCTGGATCTACATTCCGTTCTTCGCCTTCGTGCTGGTGGGTACCTCGAACGCGGTCAACCTCACCGACGGGCTCGACGGCCTGGCGATCGGTGCGACCCTGATCGCCGCCGCCACCTACGCGATCCTCACGTACATCGCCGGCAACTCCATCGCCGCGCGCTATCTCCAGGTCGCCTACGTGCCCGGCACCGGCGAAGTCGCCGTTTTCTGCTCGGCCCTGGTCGGCGCCAGTCTCGGCTTCCTCTGGTTCAACTCGCATCCAGCCGAGGTCTTCATGGGCGACGTCGGCTCTCTCGCTCTTGGCGGTGGCATCGGAGCGGTGGCCCTGCTGGCCAAGCAGGAGGTTCTGCTGGTCATCGTCGGCGGACTCTTCGTGCTCGAGTGTCTTTCCGTGATCCTCCAGGTTGCCTCGTTCAAGCTGACGGGGAAGCGGGTGCTGCGCATGGCGCCTCTGCACCATCACTTCGAGCTCGGCGGGTGGTCGGAGTCGAAGATCATCGTTCGTTTCTGGATCCTCAGCATCCTGTTCGCGCTCGTCGGACTCTCCACCCTGAAGCTGCGATGAGTGCCGTGACGGTCTTTCCCTTCGCCTGGCGCCAGCCTCTGGTCTACGGACTCGGTCTGTCGGGTCGTGCTGCGCTCGAGCTGCTGCAGACGTACGAGCTCTGCGTCTGGGTCTTCGACGACCGCGTCGACGGTCTCGAGGACGCGAGCCTGCGCCAGGTCCAGGGTGACGAACTGCCGCAGGAGATCGACGCGATCATCTTGTCTCCCGGCGTGCCGCAGGATCGCCCGCTGCTCCGCCAGGCGCGTGAGCGCGGGCTGCCGATCCTCGGAGAGGTCGAGGTCGCCTTCCAACTGCTCGAGGGCACGGTCCTGGCTGTGACCGGTAGCAACGGCAAGAGCACGACGACGGCGCTTCTCGGCGCGCTGCTCGAAGCGACAGGCGAGGCGGTCGAGGTCTGCGGCAACATCGGCGAGCCGCTGAGCCGCTGCGTGCCCGGCCCGCCTGGGCGTGTCTTCGTCGTCGAGCTGTCGAGCTTCCAGCTCGAGTCGATCGACCGCTTCCGGCCCCACGTCGCGCTGTTGCTCAACCTCAGTCCGGATCATCTCGATCGCTATGACGGTCTCGAGGACTACGGTCGGGCCAAGGCGCGCATCTTCGAGAACCAGGAGAGCGGCGACGTCGCGGTCGTCAACGGTGATGACCCAGCTCTTGCGCCGCTCGCTCCGCAGGACCCGATCCGGGTGCGACGTTTCAGCCGTCGGGGTCCGGTCGACGACGGCTGCTACCTCGAGGACGGCGTCGTCTACGAAGTGAGCCCCGGCCAGGAGCGGCGTCGGCTCTTCGACGTGGCCGACCTGGCGCTCGAAGGCGAGCACAACGTCGAGAACGCACTTGCTGCGACGCTCGCGGCGGTCTCTTTCGGGGCGGCTCCTGCCGCCTGGCAGGCCGCGCTCCGGGAGTTCTCCGGTCTCGCGCATCGCCTGCAGCGGGTCGGTGAGCGGGCCGGCGTGCGCTTCTACGACGACTCGAAGGGCACCAACGTGGCGGCGACGGCGAGCTCTCTCGCCGGCTTCGCCGACGGCAGCGTGCACCTCATTCTCGGTGGCCGGAACAAGGATGCCGACCTCGCCGAACTTCGCGCGATCGTCGAGCGGAAGGCTGCAGCCGCGTACCTGATCGGTGAGACCGCCGACGAGCTCGCGGCGATCCTGGGTGATGCGGTGCGTTGCCACAACGTCGGAGAGCTCGAGGCCGCGGTCGCGCTGGCAGCCGAGTCGGCCCGCTCCGGCGAGTCGGTCGTGCTCTCGCCGGCCTGCGCCAGCTTCGATCAGTTCGCCAACTTCGTCGCGCGGGGCCTCGCCTTTCAGGAGTTCGTCGCGCAGGTCCTCGGAGAGGTGAGCTGATGCCGAGAAAGCTCGTCTTCGACCGCGCTCTGCTCGTCGCCGTGGTGCTGCTCGTGGTGGGCGGCCTGGTCATGGTGTATTCGTCGAGCGCCGTCTTCGAGCCCGGCGACTTCGGCTTCAAGTACTCGCGCTCCCTCGTGGTCAAGCAAACGGCGGCGGCCGTGCTCGGACTCCTGGTCATGGGCATGACGATGTTCGTCGACTACCGAACGTTCCGCTCGCGAGTGCTCATCTACGGCGGGCTGCTGGCCGTGCTGGCGCTCCTCGTCGCTGCGCTCTTCTCCGGTTCACTGAACGGCTCGAGCCGCTGGGTGTCGATCGCCGGGGTCTCGTTCCAGCCGTCCGAGCTGGCGAAGCTCGTCCTGGTCTTCTTTCTGGCCTCTCACATCGAGCGCAAGCGAGATCGCATCGACGAGAAGGCCTTCCTCATCCCCAGCCTTGGGGTCACCGGGCTGATCGCCTTCCTGATCTTCCGCGAACCGGATTACGCGACGATGGCGCTGGTGGTCCTCATCGCTGCCTCGATGATCTTCCTCGCCGGGCTGGCGTGGAAGACCGTGCTGAGCGTCGGCCTGCTCGGCGTCCTGGGCCTGGCGGTTCTCGCGTTCTCCGAGAGCTACCGTCGCGCTCGGATCCTCGCCTTCCTGCAGCCCGAAGCCGATCCCCAGGGGAGCGGCTTTCAGATCATTCAGTCGAAGCTCGCCATCGGCTCGGGCGGCATCTTCGGTCTCGGCCTGGGCCAGAGTGGTCAGAAGCTCGACTATCTACCCGCGGCGAGCTCGGACTACATCTTCGCAATCTGGAGCGAGGAGCTCGGGCTCGTCGGAGCGGTCGCGCTCCTGAGCCTGTTCGCGGTCCTTGCCTGGCGCGGCGTCGTCGCGGGGTGGCAGGCGCCGGACGAGTTCGGCCGCTTCGTTGCCTGGGGCATCACCGCGATGCTCGTCGGCCAAGCCTTGGTGCACGTCAGCGTGACGCTGCAGCTCTTCCCGCCTACCGGTGTGACTCTGCCCTTCGTCTCCGCCGGCGGCTCGTCCCTGGTGACGACGCTGCTGGCCTCCGGAGTCCTTCTCAACGTGTCTCAGCATGCCTGATCCGCGCCTCATCGACCTGGCTCCGACGAAGGTTCTGCCCTTCGCTGCCTCGACGACTGCCGCCAGCGCGGCGGAGCGTCGGCCCGTGGTCGTGCTGGCGGGCGGCAAGACCGGCGGACACATTTTCCCGGCGCTGGCCGTGGCGGAGGAGCTCGAGCGACGGGGTTGGAGTACGGTCTTCCTGGGTACGTCCGACGGCATGGAGCGCCGTCTCGCGGAGGAGCGCGGCATCCGCTTCGTTGCCGTCGAGGCGGCACCGATGCTCGGCAGCGGCCTCGGTCAGAAGATCAAGGCGCTCCTGCGCACCCTGCTTTCCGCGGCGCAGGCCTGGCACATTGTGCGTCGGGAGTCGGCCACGGCGGTGATCGGTACCGGCGGTTTCGTCTCGGCTCCGGGCGTGCTGGGAGGTCGGCTGGCAGGGCTGCCGGTCGTGCTGCTCGAACCGAACGCCAGCGCCGGCTTGGCGAACCGCTGGCTTTCCCGTGTCGCCGGCTTCGCGGCGCTCGCGCACCTCGGCACGGCGAATCAGCTGCGCTGCCCGAGCGAGCTGACCGGCGTGCCCGTGCGCGACGCCTTCTTCGCTCAGAGCCGCCGGAGGCGCCACGATCAGGAGATCGACGTGCTCATCCTCGGAGGGAGCCAGGGCGCTCGCGAGCTGAACCGCACGCTGCCGGAGCTGCTCAAGCAGGCCGTGGGCGCGTCGAAGGTGCGCATTCGCCATCAGACCGGCGCTGCGGGCATCGAGCAGGCGCGCACCGCGTACGCCGGTTCCTGGACGGCCGAGGGAGAGGACCGCTTCTCTTTTGGAGCGTCGGCGGTGCAGCTGACGACCTTCATCGACGACATGCCGGAGGCCCTCGGCGTGGCCGATCTGATCGTCTCGCGAGCCGGCGCCGTGACGCTCGCCGAGATCTGTGCCGTCGGTCGGGCGAGCGTGCTGATCCCTCTGCCGATCGCTGCCGGCCATCAGGGCGACAACGCGCGCGCACTCGTCGAGGCGGGCGCTGCCTTCGCGGTCGACGAGGCTGACCTGAGCGAAGCGAGCGTGCTCGACACGCTGAAGGAGCTCCTCGCCGCTCCAGAGAAGCTCGACGCCATGGGCCAGGCGGCGCGTCGCCTGTCGCACGAAAACGCCGCCGAAGTCATCGCCGACCACGTCCAGACGCTCGCCGAGGAGGCCGCCTGACATGGCGATGATGTTCCATCACCTCGCAGGGCTGCGGCGCGTGCACTTCGTCGGCGTCGGCGGCGCCGGCATGAGCGGTATCGCCGAGCTGCTGCTCGACTACGACCTCGTCGTCTCGGGCTCGGACCTCAACCCGAGCGCTACGACGCGACGTCTCGAGCGCCTCGGGGTCGTCGTTTACGAAGGACACGATGCGAAGAACGTCGAGGGCGCCGATCTCGTCGTCATCTCGTCGGCGGTGGCCGGCAGCAACGTCGAGGTCGCTGCGGCGCGGGAGGCCGGCGTCACCGTGATCCGACGCGCCGAGATGCTCGCCGAGATGATGCGCCTCAAGTACGGCATCGCCATCGCCGGCACGCACGGCAAGACGACGACCACCTCGCTGATCGGCACGATGCTGACGGAAGCGGAGCTCGACCCGACGGTCATCGTCGGCGGTCGGTTGCGCGTCAGCGGGACCGGCGCGCGACGCGGCAAGAGCGACTATCTGGTAGCCGAGGCCGACGAGTTCGACCGCAGCTTCCTGAGCCTCGCTCCGATCATCGCCATCATCACGACGATCGACGTCGACCATCTGGACACCTACGTCGACCTGGACGACATCCAGCAGGCCTTCGTCACCTTCGCCTCGCGCGTGCCCTTCTTCGGGCAGGTCATCGTCTGCGTCGACGATCCCCGCGTGCAAGAGATCCTGCCCCGCCTCTCCGACCGGCGTGTCGTCACCTACGGACTGTCGCCGCAGGCGGAGCTCTCGGCCGCACGCCTGCAGCCCGGGGGCGGGGGCATCGCCTTCGAGGTGCGCCACGCGCGTCACGGAGTCCTCGGCTCGATCGAGCTGCCGATGCCGGGTGAGCACAACGTGCAGAACGCGCTCGCCGCGGTCGCCGTCGGCATCGCTCTCGACATGGACTTCACGGCAATCGCCGATGCCCTCGCCGCCTTTCGCGGCGTACACCGGCGTTTCGAGCGGCTGGGAACCTACCGCGGCGCGACCGTCGTCGACGACTATGCGCATCATCCGACCGAAGTCGCGGCGACGCTGCGGGCCGCTCGCCAGGTCTTCGGCGGTCGCATCTACGCTGTCTTTCAGCCGCACCTCTATTCGCGGACGCGGGATCTGTGCGCCGAGTTCGGTCGCGCGCTGATGTCGGCCGACACGGCCATCGTCACCGACATCTACGCATCGCGTGAGTCGCCAATGCAGGGCGTCACCGCGGAGCTCGTCGTCGATGCTGCGCGCGCCAGCGGGCATCGCGGCGTCGTTCACTGTGGTGACTGGTCCGACGGGCCAAGGCATCTGGACGACGTCGGACCCGAGGACGTGATCATCACCCTCGGGGCGGGCGACATCTACCGTCTGGCCGAGCAGCTGGTGTCGTCCGAAGACGGTGTCGCCGCCGTCGAGATTCGCGAGGAGGAGCCGGCATGACGCTCGCCAGCGACCCCAAGCCCTTCTCGTTCCTGCGCCTCCCGTCGGCGGCGCGTCGTCGTCGTGCGCGCCCCTGGCTGGCGCTCGCCCGGCGCTCGCTGCGCGTGCTCGCCTTGACGGCGCCGGTGGTTCTGCTCGCGGCCTGGCTTCTCTGGTCACCGAGGTTCGCCCTGCAGCGGCTCGACGTGGAAGGCGCTCGAAGGGTCGAGGCGACCTGGCTCGAAAGCCAGCTCTCGTCGGTTCAGGGGCACAATCTCCTCCTGATCGAGCTCGACGATCTTCGGCAAGCGCTGCAGGAGCATCGCTGGGTGCGCTCGGCTTCGCTGTCGAAGCGCCTACCGAACCGTCTCGAAGTTGCGATCGTCGAGCACCAACCGGTTGCTTTGTTGCAGTCGGGAGAGCGCGTCGCGGCGGTGAGCCAGTACGGCGAGATCGTCGAGGGCGACGTTGGTGATTTGCGCGGCGGCGGCCTCGAGATCGCTCTGCTGGCCGCTTTCGAGCCCGGCAGCGAGCGCGAGCGCGCCGTCGTCGGCGAGGCGCTGCGCACCGGCCAGGAGGTGCGCGCCGCCACGCCGAGCTGGTGTGGCTCGCTCGAGCGCGTCGAGGTTCTATCACCGGGCCATCTGAGACTGAGCTTCTCGGAGCTGCCCTTCGCAGTGCTCGTGCGCAGCGACTCGGCCTTGGAGAGGGTCGAGCTCTTCGACCGCCTGTTGCCGCAGGTGATCGCGCGGTTCTCGCCGCTGCGGCACGTCGATCTTCGCGCCTCCCGGCGCATCGTTTTGCAACCGGCGCCGGTGGTCGGCTAAAGGAGTCCCAGGGGTATGGCCAAGGCAACTCAGAACATCGTCGGTATCGACATCGGCTCGTCGAAGGTCGGCGTGCTGATCGGTGCGCCGGACGGTGCCGGTGGACTCGAAGTCGTCGGGATGGGGAGTGCCCCCAACCGCGGAACGCGCCGAGGAAACATCGTCAACATGGAAGCGACGGTCGAGGCGCTGAAGCAGGCGACCGACGAGGCCGAGGTGATGGCTGGCGTCGAGGTCTCTCGCGCCTACGTCGGCATGGCAGGAGTCGACATCAAGAGCGTCAACTCCCGCGGCATGGTCTCCGTGTCGCGCAAGGATCGCGAGATCACCGCGGCCGACATCAAGCGTGTCCTCGAAGCCGCGCAGTCGGCCGCGCTGCCGTCGGACCGCGAGATCCTGCATGCAATTCCTCAGGAGTTCATCGTCGACGACCAGGGCGGCATCTCCGAACCGCTCAACATGCTCGGCAGCCGGCTCGAGGTCAACGTGCACCTGGTCACCGGCCACGTGACTCGAGGCAAGACGTTGCTCACCTGCGTCAACCGTGCCGGCATCGAGGTCATCGAGATGGTGTTCGAGCCGCTGGCGACCGCCGACGCCGTCTTGACGCCTGACGAGAAAGAGCTCGGCACCCTGCTGATCGACATCGGCTCCGGCACCTGCGGCTACGGCCTCTTCGCCGAGGGCGAAGTGCAGCACAGCGGCGTCATCCCGGTCGGCGCCAGTCACTTCACCAACGATCTCGCCCAGGTTCTCAAGACGCCCTTCGCCGAGGCCGAGCGGCTCAAGGTCCGCAACGGTTGCTGCCTTGGCAGCCTGGTCGACGACGACGAAGGTATTCGCGTTCCTTCGGTCGGCGGGGGCGGTGAGCGCGTCATTCCCCGCCAGCACCTGTGCGAGATCCTGCAGGCGCGCGCCGAGGAGCTTCTCGGGCTCATCCAGCGCGACCTCGAACGCGTCGGCCGCGACGGCCAGATCCGCGGCGGCATCGTTCTCACCGGCGGCGGCGCGGCGCTCGTCGGCCTGACCGAGCTCGCCGGGCTGACCTTCGACACGCCGGTTCGCGGCGGGCTACCGCGCGACATCGGCGGCCTCATCGAGGTCCTCAACCAGCCGACCTGGTCGACCGCGGCGGGTCTACTCCTCTACGGCCAGGCAGCGGAGCAGGCGGATCGGCGCTCGCAGCGCTCGGCCTTCAGCATGCGCTCCATGGTCGGACGCTTCCGCGGTGTCTTCGCCGACCTTCTCTGACCGCCAGAACCTCAACGCTTCAACGACCTTCGACTTCTCATCGACAATCAGAAAGGTGTGAACCATGATCCTATTCGACGACAACGAGCCCTCGGGCGAGCTGGCGATTCGACTCGACGAGGATCCTTTGATGCCAGCCAACATCAAGGTGATCGGCGTCGGTGGCGGCGGCGGCAACGCGGTCAATCGCATGATCGAGGCCGACGTCCGCGGCATCGAGTTCATCGCTGCCAACACGGACCTCCAGGCGCTGACCAAGTGCCGCGCTCCCACCAAGCTGCAGATCGGCAAGGGCATCACCCGCGGTCTGGGCGCCGGCGCCGACCCGCGGATCGGCTCGCTTTCGGCTGACGAAGATCGGGAGCGTCTGCTCGAGTTGCTCGACGGTGCGGACATGGTCTTCCTCACCGCCGGCCTCGGCGGCGGCACGGGCACCGGCGCCGCTCCGGTGATCGCCTCGATCGCGGCGGAGGTCGGTGCTCTCACCGTCGCCGTGGTCACCAAGCCGTTCTCTTTCGAGGGTCGCGGCCGAATGAACATGGCCGAGCAGGGCATCGCCGAGCTCCGGGCCAGCGTCGACACGGTCATCGCCATCGAGAACGAGCGTCTCCTGTCGTTCGTGGAGCGCGGTACGAGCCTCAAGGACGCGTTCCTCGTCGCCGACGACGTGCTGCGTCAGGCGGTGCAGGGAATCAGCGACCTGATCACGGTGCCTGGCGAGGTCAACGCCGACTTCGCCGACGTCAAGACGATCATGACCGGTATGGGCATGGCACTGATGGGTACGGGCGTCGCCAAGGGCGAGGATCGTGCGGTCAAAGCGGCGCAGGCTGCGATGTCGTCGCCTCTGCTCGAAGAGACGACGATCGAAGGCTCTCAGGGAGTGCTGATCAACATCACCGGCTCCGACAACCTCACGCTTCACGAGGTCGCCGACGCCGCGAACATGATCTCGGAGAAGGTGTCGCCCGACGCGCGCATCATCTCCGGCCTGGTCATCGACCCCACTCTCGACGAAGAGGTCAAGGTCACGGTCATCGCGACCGGCTTCCAGCAGGCCGACCAGGTGGCCGCTCCTCCGGTGCGGGTCGCCGCGAAGCCCGTGCCGCCGCGCGTCGTCGAGGCCCCGGCGATCGAGGGCGAGGCTCCTCCTGTCGCCGCGCCGGCCGAGCTCGAGCCGGTCGAGGCCGAGCCCGAAGTGGAGCCGGTCCCCGAGGCTGTCGTCGCGCCCGAGGACGAGGAGCCGCTGCAGGAGAAGGTGCCCTTCTACAAAAAGGTCATCGCGCACGCCCACGAAGAGGAGGCCGGCGAGTTCGGGCCCAACTGGGGAGCGGTTGACGACTACGACATTCCCACGGTGCTTCGCAAGACGATGGATTGAGTTGATCTGGCGGTCGACTCGACCGCCTTCGCTGATAGTTTCTGGGAGCGCGTTGCAGCGCTCCCTTTTTTCTTTGTTGTCGGAGCCCGGAGAAGCCCGTGGAAGAGGTCTCGATCGGCTCGCTCCTCGAGGGGCGGTACGAAATCGTCGAGCATGTGGGCCGAGGCCGTCTGGGAGAGGTCTTCCGGGCCGTCGACGCCGAGTCCGGTGAGTCGCGACTCGTCAAGCTCCTCAGCCCCGAGCTGGCGCAGAACCAGGGCGCGGTCGATCGCTTCCATCAGGATCTACGGGCCGCCGCCGGGATCCGCCACCCCCAGGTGGCCACGCTGCACGATTACTCGCTGCTCCCCGACGGTTCCCTCTACCTCGCCTGGGAGTGGGTCGAAGGAGACAGCCTGGAAACGCTGATCGACAGGGAGGGGGCGCTGCCGCTCGAGCGGGCGCTCTACCTCGGTCTGCAGATCAGCGACGGCCTGGCGGCGATTCACCGGGAAGGCCTCGCGCATCGCGATCTGACTCCCGGCAACGTTCTGAGCCCCGGCGGTGCGGTCAAGATCGTCGACCTGGGACTGTCGCGCTCGCTGCGGGACTCTTCCGAGGGCTCGAATCAGAGCGTCGACGCCATGCTGCACTACTGCTCTCCCGAGCATGTGGGACTCGTTCCCGGCGTCCTGCCGGACGCCAAGAGCGACCAGTTCGCCTTCGCCGTCATGGCTTACCAGATGATCTCGGGGCGGCTGCCATTCAAAGGTGTGTCGACGGCGGGAAGCCTGGAAGCTCGCTTCGTCAAACCACCACGCCCGCTGGTGAGTCGCGAGGTCGGGGTGTCGGTCGACCCGCGCCTCCTCGCGGCGCTCTCCCGCGCCATGTCGTTCGACCGGGAGGCTCGCTTCGAGCGGATCGAAGACCTCGCTCGCGAGCTGCGCCACGTCTACGACGATCTCCAGCCAGCCGCTCGCGTCCCCGAGGCCTCGGAAGCGGAGACGGTCGTGCCCGTCGCTCACGAAGCTCTCGACCCTCTACCCGCGAGCGAAGAACCCGAGCCGGTGCCGGCGACCGAGCCGGCGGCGGTCGAGCCACCGGCCCTTCCAGACGCCGAAGAGCTGATGGCCGCTGCCGAGCGCGCCATGGCCAGAGCGGAGTTCGGCAAGGCGCTCCAGCGCATCAGCGACATTCGCGACTCTGGCGCGATGACGCCCGAGATCGGCAGCCTCGAGCTGCGCGCGCAGATGGCGCTGCGCCAGCAACGACACAGTCAGGCGCTCGAGGCGCGTCAGATGCTCGAGGCCTACCTCGCTCAGCGCCAGGACAAGCTGGCGGCTCTGGCTCTGGAGGCGCTTCTGGAAGTGGCGCCCGAGGTCGAGGGCCGTCAAGAGCTCGAAGGCCGCGTCGCGTCCCTCCAGCGCGAAGTGCAACAGGAGCGACAGATCCAGGAGCTCTTGGACCGCGGCTTCGAGCGGCTTCACGGTGGCGATCTGGACGGCGCGCTGGCGGCGCTGCTGGAGGTCGAAGGACGCGCCCCGGCAGCAGCGGCGCGCCTGCGCACGTCGATCGAGCGTCATCAGATCGAGGTCAGCCAGGAGGAGCGGATCGAGAAGCTGAAGCGACGCGCCGAAGAGCTCCTGTCGCGCCGTCGTCTCGGCGAGGTCGAAGAGGTCCTGGACTCGCTCGCCGCCCTGGGCGTGCCGCAGCTGGTCACCGACGTCTACCGCCATCGCATCGAGGCGCTGCGAGAAGAGCGGGCGATCGGTGCGACCGCCGAGGAGATCGAGATCCGCTTTCGCAAGGAGCTCGCCCACCACCAATGGGCTGAAGCCCGCCACCTGGCGGACGATCTCGAGCGCCTTCTGGGAAGTCGTGAGCGCGCCGCGCGTCTCCGCGAAGAGGTCGTCTCTGCCGAAGGTCGGTGGCGGCGTGAGCAGGCGGTGGAGGAGGGCGTCGACCGGCTCAAGAGCTACATCGCTCTGGGCCACGTGCAGGAGGCCGAAGTCGCCCTTGCCATCGTCCAGAAACTGGCACCGAACCATCCGCAGAGGGTCGAGTTCGAGCGTCAGGTCCAGATCTTGAGGAACAGTGCGCATGGTTGAGTTGGAAACGGTGTCGGTGCTCCCGGAGCGGTCGCAGGACTGGCGGGCCCTGACCTACGCCTTCATGAAGCTGAGCCGCGGCTTCGACGAGCGGTTCGAAGCCCTTCGTCTGGCGGGGCGACTGGCCAAGTGGTACAGCGCGATTGGCAATGAAGCGACAACGGTGCCCGTCGGACTGGCGCTGCGCGAAGGAGACGTGCTCTGTTCGCTCCACCGCGACCTGGGCGCGATCCTGACGTACTACCTCGACCCGGATCGCACCTTTCCCGGCGAGGGTTTCGCGGCGCGGCGCCAGGAGAATCGACCCGACCCGAAGACCCTCCTGCGCCGTCTCGCCTGCCAGCTCTTGGGCAAGGGGGAAGGCTTCTCCAAGGGCATCGAGCGTTCCTACCACTACGGCTATCTTGCGCCGGAGCGACATCTACGGCACCTCGGCATGATCAGCCACCTCGGCTCGATGATCCCGGTCGCGGCCGGCTGCGC
>JBCCLJ010000031.1:0-44266 GCA_039026915.1 Acidobacteriota bacterium | reverse complement strand
CGGCAGACGGCCGGAAGGTCCTCGAGGTCGACGACGTGCAAGTCCCGTTAGGGATGCCGGTGGCGTCTTGCCGTCTTCGGCACGCGAGGGCCCTCCGTAGAGCCCCTTAGCGGGCCCCGGGCAAGTCCTCACTGCGGTGATTCGGCTGCCTCCCTACACTGACGCCGAGGCTGCCGTCTCGCGCTCGGCGTATCTGCCCCCGCGGCACCGGCCGTCACGTTGCGCGTGAGGCGGCAGGCCGGCCTGCGACTTACGGCCCTTTGCACATCAGATGAGCACTTCAGTACAGCGAATCGCAAGAAGGTTCCAGGTGAGTGTTGAGCTCGAGCTCTCAAGGCGATTTTCCGAGGGTCGTGGGGAGGATCCCGAAAGAAGGTCTCGGGGGAATGCTGAGGGAGTGCGGCACAGCGCTTCTGGCGGCCGGTGTGAACGGTCGCTGTTCGTTCCCTGAAGAGCGGGCCTCCTGCTGTTCGAGGCCTGGATCCCCTGTCGCCCCGCTCGGCGTCGTTTGGACCGCGACACAGGCCCCGCTGAGTGCCTCGGATTGAACCGCTCTTCCTTCCCTCCTCGTTCTGGCGTCGAAGTGTCGTAGCCTTCCGTGAAAGCTGGAACTCGTTGCGGAAGTGAGAAGGGGGTGAATCGTGATTCCTCGACCCGGTGGGTCCTGTCTGCTCTTGCTCATGCTCGCCGGATGCGGTGCTGATGGTCCCTCCCCTGCGGAGGATGACTCGAGCACCCTTGCGGTTGCCCTGGAAGCTGCTTCGCGGAGTTATGCCAACGGCGAGTTCGCCGACGCTCTGCAACCCTCTCTTCGCGCTGCATCGCTGGCTGAGATGGACGGAGACCCGCGCGACCTCGACGTCGCGCGCCGACGTTTGGCTCACATTCTTCTTGGCCTTGCTCTCTCCCGGGCGGCTGAGCAGCTGACGGCTGCGCACCTCGAGGCGGACCGCGACGCTCTCGGCGTCGATCACCAAGACACCCTGCTCACACAGAACAGTCTCGCCGTGTCGCTCCTGCTTCAGGGGCGCAGCGAGGAGGCCCGGCGCCTTCTGGAAGAGGCCCTCGTGGTGACGACTGCATGGGACCAGACTCTCGTCTTTCTGAGCAACCTGACCTACGTGGCGCAGATCCAGGCTGACTACGAGTCTGCACAGCGCTACCGCACCCTCGCTATGGAGACGGCTCGCCAGCGTCCCGACGAAGTCCCTGGAGGAATCACCTGGGTCAGCTACTCGGGGACGAGTCCGGGTGGCGGTACGGCCACCGACTGCAGTGTCTTCGGTGGCGGTACTGGACCTTTCAACCCCGACCCGACGAGCGGCGGGCCGCTCTCTGACTGTGGCCCGTTCGGGAGCGATCCCATTTGGGGCGGCAAGGACGACTGGTGGAGGAACCACCCCGGAGGTCCCGGGAACTCGGGTGCGGGTGGCGGAGGTGGAGGGGGCGGCTCGGGGACGCCGGGCAGCAATGGAGACGGCTCGGGGTCTGGCGGATCCGGCGGCCAGCTTCCCGACTTCACAGGCGATGACGGCTTCGACTGGGGTGACCGTCCGCTGAGCGACGATGAGCTGAAGGACCTGCCCGAAGGCTTCGAGCAAGACTTCAACGGATGTTCAGCGGCGCCCGCCGGTGCCGAGCGGACGAGATGCTGCGGAGAGGTTCGCGCCGACTGCCTGCCCGCTTGCGAACTGGCGACGAACCGCAAGATCGTCACGAGCTCGGGCGGGGTCGGAGACGTCACCGTGAATCCCTTCGTCTGCCGGGGCTGCCGACGAGCCGAGCACCGTTGCCGGAGCGGCAAGCCTCTCTAGGGATCTCTACGCGGGTTCGTACCAGGCGAATCGCCCCTTTGACGACGGCCCAACTTTCTCCAGAAACGAACCTCGAGCGTACGTAGAGCCACCTACGGCCCCCCGGGCATCTCCTCACTGGACCATCGGGGCCACGTCTCTACACTGGTTGCAAGCCTGCGACCTCGAATGCGATGCGCCTGCCCCGCGGTCCCGGCCGTCGCGCGGTGCTCGAGGGAGCAGGTTCAAGCCGCACCGGCTTTACCTCGACCGGTTTTCCGATGACCACCCCATTGCAACGACTCGGCCGGCGTCACCTCGTCGTTTGCCTCGTGGCCCTGCTCACGCTGACGGCGGTCGGCACCGTGGGCTACCGCATGATCGAAGGCCTGAGCCTTCTCGACTCGCTCTACATGACGGTGATCACTCTTTCGACCGTGGGCTACGGCGAGGTGGAACCGCTGAGTCCGGCGGGCCGGCTCTTCTCGATCGTGCTGATCATGGTTGGCCTGGGAGCCGCTCTCTACACGGTCGGCGTCGTCGCCGAGTTCTTCCTCGAGGGGCGGTTGGAGTTCATTTTGGGAGAGCGCAGCATGAAGCGTCAGATCGAGCATCTCGAAGATCACGTCATCCTCGTCGGCATGGGTCGCTTCGGGCGCCAGGTGATTCGCGAGCTCGCCGATCGGGTCCAACTCGTCGTCGTCGAGAACGACTCGGAGAAGGAGGCCGAGCTCGAAAGGCATGGCGTGCACTACGTTCTCGGCTCGGCGCTCGAGGAGCACGTCCTGCTGGAGGCGGGCATCGAGCGGGCTCGGGCGATCATCGTCGGTACCGAAGACGACAGCGACAACGTCTTCATCGTGCTCAACGCGCGCGATCTCAACCCCGAGATTCGCGTGCACTCGCGTGCCGAGTCGGAGATCGGCGCGCGTCGGCTCGAGAGCTCGGGTGCCGATCAGGTCGTGCTGCCGCACCTCCTGGGCGGCCAGCGGGTGGCCAACGCTCTGATGCGTCCTTCGGTCGTCGATTTCATCGAGCTGTCGACGCCGGGCTCGGGCGCAGAGATGGATCTCGAAGAGGTGCTCCTGCACTAGGAGTCGCCGCTCGTCGGACGCAGCGTCGAGTCCCTTGCGAGCCAGTCGGGCTTTGTCGTCGTGGCGCTCAAGCATCCCGGGGAGCCGATGATCTTCGGGCCGTCGCAGGAGGAGAGTCTGCGGGCGCACGATCGGCTCGTCGTGGTTGGGAAGAACACAGAGCTCCTGACGCTTTCGCGGACGGCGGCGGCTCGAGGGTAGGAAGCCGGATCGGGAGCGCGCAGAAACCCTCTGTCCTACTGTCTGTCTTTGGTGAGCTCGAGCAGCCTCTGCTCCAGGACGGCCAGCCGGCTCTGCTGCTCCTGGACGACGCGCGTGAGCACCGCGACGACGTCGGTGGGTGCGAGCGTCTTGCGGTCGGGCGTGGCCACGAGCTCGGGCACGTCTTCGGCGATGAAACCGACCTGCGGATCTTCGGGTACGGCGCGGTAGTTGTAGGTGACCGGCTCGAGCGCGGCAAGGGCGGCGAGGGCCGCGCCCAAGGAGAGTCTCTCGATGTTTTCCTTGAGGCTGCGGCTCGAGGCATTCGTCCAGACGCCGGCATCGGACAAGTGCGCTCCCGAGCCTTGGGCGTGGATCGGATGGTCCGGATCGAAGGTGTTGCCGAACGTGTTGTCCATGTCGACGGCGATCTCACCGTCGCGGTCGATCATCATGCGTTCGACGTTTCTCGTGGCGAAGTAGAGGGCAGGGTTCGGGGCGACGGCGTCCCCCGTCGGGCGAACGTTGAAGAAGCCGGAACCGATACCGAACGAGCTGCCGGAGTAGCCGAAGTTGAAGGCCGGGCCCACGTTGAGATTCGGTCCGACGCCGGAAAAGACGTCGGCGGCCGCTTCTCCGAAGATGTGGAGGTTGCCCTGCGGGTCTGACGTTCCGAGCCCCAGACGGCCGGTCGAGTCGACGTAGAGGCTGTTCGTCGGCGCCCCGTTCTCGAGCACCATCGGATAGTTGAAGTTGGCTGCGCTACCCGTGCTCTGATCGTACGAGTAGATGATGAAGTCGGAGTCCCCGTCGCCCTGCGTCGTCAGATCGACGGCGAGGACCCAGTCGGTCTCGGTGCCGGTGCCTTCGACCGTCGTGTCTTCGAGGACCAGAAAAGGAACGGAGCCCACGTCGCTCAACTGGGCGGATGCGACGGTGTGAAGCGTGTCGGGTCGCGACGGTTCGGAGGCGTTGCTCGGGCCCCCGTCGTTGCGGAAGGCGCCGGACGCAGTCCGTCGACGGCCTGGACCTCGAGTCTCGGACCCTTCGCGGTCTCCCTCGCCGACTCGACGGAGCGCGTACTTCCAGCCACCCTCGGGGATGCGACCGTCCTGCTCGAAGTCCCCCAGCGAGAAGGAGGGGGCCTCTCCGGGCTCGAACACGGCTTCGAGCGACTGCCCCGCAGGGCTCGTCAGGCGCACCAGGGTCCGCTCGGGCTGCGCAGGCCAGGAAACGCGATCTCCCGCCAGCGTCGGACGGTCGAGGCCTGAGGCCGCGAGGAGCAGGCTCGGAAGGAGGATCAAGGCTGCAAGAGCGCCGGCAGATCCGCGGGCTGGGCGCGGTTTTAAGAGTCGAGAGAAGAGGGGCATGGGAGGGTCTCCGGGTCGGATCGAGGTCGCTTCAGGGGCGGGCTACAACCTTCTCTCGCGAACGGTGGCTGGGATAGGACACGCGATTTCGAAAGAGCGAGCTCCGGGGGGGTTCCTCCCAGGCGATTTCCGAGAGGCGTCACCGGCGACGAAGAAACACGCGCACGAGTCTCTCCGTAGGGCCGAGTCATGCCGTTGCTCTACGTGCTCTCCTTGGGACTGACGCTCCTGTTCCTCGTTCTGATCCTCTGGGACTTTCTCAGCGATGCGCTGGAAACCAGATCTCGCGCGGAGCATCGCGCAGCCACAAAGGGCGTCCGAGCGCACCTGCGGCCGCTGCAGTCGCGCGACAGGGTCAAGGCTCGGGGCGGTCTGGAGCGTCTGCGTCGTCGAGCTCCGGCAAAGGTCGTGGCGCGGCGACGGACCTTCACCGACGGGCAGACCGGCGCGCCCCGAAGCGTGAGATTCCCCAGGTCGCGCCTGCGCCGCTGAGGCATCGTCGGCTCTCCGCGAGAGCTGGAGACCTCTGTCCAGAGCGTGCGGATGTGACGGACTTCGCTCCGCAGAGCGAAGCAGGTCTCCATCGGAGATCTCTGCTCCCGCGCTGCCGAGCCCGGGACTGGACGAGAATTGTCACGAAAGTCGCTTTCGTTCGGTTCCAGAGGGTAGAATCCCACTCCTCTGGGCGCATGTTGCTTCTGGGGAATCCTTATTGAGCTAGAGACAAGGGGGCTTTCCATGGACTGGAAAACCAAGAATGTTCTTGTCACTGGTGGTTGTTCGTTCATTGGCTCACACTTGGTCGACGGGCTCGTCGAACGCGGCGCAAAGGTTCGCGTCGTCGACGATCTCTCGAGTGGCGTCGTTGAGAACGTTCAACAGCATCTCACCAGCGACACCGTCGAATTCGTCGAAGCAGATCTTCTGGAACCGGGGGAGGCAGAGAGAGCTGTCGAGGGACAGCACGTCGTCTTCCACCTCGCCGCCACGCACGGCGGCCGTGGCTTCATCGACCTGCATCAGGCAGCCTGCTCGACCAACCTGGCGCTCGACGGACTCGTCATTCGCGCCGCTCACAGAGCCGGCGTCGAGCAGCTGACGTTCGCCTCCTCTGGCTGCGTCTACCCGACTGACCTTCAGCAGGAGCCGACCGAAGAGGTCTACCTGACAGAGGATCTGGTCACGCCGCCTTATCAGGCGGACGACATGTACGGTTGGGCGAAGCTCATGTCGGAGCTCACGCTCCGTGCGTACCACGAGGACTACGGCTTCAAGTGCGCCTCGGTCCGCTACTTCACGGCGTACGGTGAGCGCTGCCCGATGAACCACGCCGTCGTCGCGATGATCGCGCGCGCCTTCATCGGCCAGGATCCCTTCATCGTCTGGGGTACCGGCGAGCAGGTCCGGAACTGGACGCACGTCTCCGACATCGCCAACGGCACGATTCTCGCGGCCGAGAAGATCGAGGACGGCACCGCCGTCAATCTCGGCACCGAGGAGCGCACGACGGTCATGCAAGCCGCCCAGGAGATCCTGCGCCGTTGCAACGTCGACTCGAAGATTCAGCCCGATCCGTCGAAGCCGACCGGCCCGTACAACCGCGTCGCGAGCAACAAGCTCGCCGGCGAACTGCTTGGCTGGCAGCCGGCCGTGACGTTCAACGAAGGCCTCGATCGGACGATTCAGTGGTTCTACGAGAACCACGATCGCGAAGAAGTGGCCCGGGACTTCGACTTTCATCTCACGGAGCGAGGCAAACCCGAAGAGGCGGCGACCACCGCATAGTGTGATCGCGTCGGATCCACGCATCTGGGTCCCTTGGAGAACTCGAGGCGAGTGCTGGCGTACCCTCGCTGGCACTCGCCGTTTTGCTTTCGGCGAGGGTCTGTGCGCGGACGGAACACGCCGAATAGACCTTCACCCCGCAACATGTCGAACTCAACCCAACGACCCCTGCTGTCCTTCGTCCTCTGCTCGAGGAACGACGAGTACGCAGGGAACTCGCTCTGGCGTTTGAATACGGCCCTCAACTACCTCGCCGAGGGTGTGAGCGAGCTGGGTGCTGAAGGCGACTTCGAAGTCATCGTCTCGGACTGGGGGAGCGAGATCCCGCTTCGTGAGGCGCTTCACCTCTCTGCGGCGGCGCAGGCGATCACTTCGTTCCTCGAAGTTCCCCGCGAGCTGGTGGACGAGCTGCAGGGTGAGAGTCCGTTCGCCGAAGTGCTGGCGAACAATGCGGCGATTCGTCGCGCTCGAGGCCAGTTCATCGGCCGCATCGATCAGGACACGCTCGTCGGCAAGAAGTTCCTGCAGCGTTTCAGAGAGCACATCGACGACGACGAACGACGCGAGGGACTCTCCAAGTGCTTCCTCTTCGTGCGCCGGCGTCACAGTCCCTTTGCCTTCGCTCGTCACTGTCACTCGCTGGCGCAAGTGCGTCGGTTCATCCGGCTCTTCGGCTCGGTGCTGCCCAAGGAGGGGCGCCGTCAGCGGCCCTGGTTCGACGCTCCGGTCGGCATCGCGATGCTGCATCGTGACCTGTGGGAGGAGTGCCGGGGCTACGACGAGAGCCTGCTCTACTGGGGCTTCATGGAGACGGATCTCGGTCTCCGCGTGCGGCTCAAGTCGTTCACCGTGAGGCTCGAGAAGGAGGTGGGCTGCACCTTCTACCATCTCGCTCACTCCCAGAGCCGCTTTGCTGTGACCAAGCGCCGCAAGAATCCGCGACGTCCTCCCGAGGTTTTTGCACCCAGCGGAGAGGATTGGGGACTCTCGGATCGCGATCTGCCTCTCGTAAGGGGAACGATCGGCGAAGGCGCTTCACCGTTCGACGAGCTACCGGAGAAGCGCGGCGCAGGGCTTCTGATGCGTTACTCACCCTCGGTTCTGAACGAGCAGTTCTGGGAGTCGCTTCTCGCCGTGTTGCGCAACGTCCGCAACCTGAGTGACGGCGAGCGCCTCGAGAGCGAGTCGCCTCGGTAACTAAGGGGCGGTCTCCAGCTCGGGGACCGGGCCGAAGAAGCCGATGACCTGAAGGACGCGCCCGGCTTCGTCGAGTCGAGCGACGTCGAAGCCCGGCATCACGAGCTCGCCGTCGCGGTGGATGGCCCAGTGGTAGCGGTAGAAGCCGTGGTGCGAGTCGACGCCGCTCGTGCGCGAGTAGACGGCTCCAGGGATCCGCGCCTGAACCTCGTGCACGTTCGCTTCGAACCCGTCGATACCGTGCACGTCGATCGAAGGGTCGACGAAGTGGATCTCGGGAGAGAGGGCGCGCTCGAGGTGCTCGCGAACGCCGCGGCTCTGCGGCTCGTTCCAGGCGGCGAGCATGTGATCGAAAGATGCGGGAATGGTTGCCATGGTTCGGCTCCTTGTGTTTACCGACTTTGTGTCGGTAACTGGATCCTACTTTACCGACTGGGAGTCGGTAAAGTAGGACGATGCCGACGCAGAAAGAACGCAGGTCCGCAACCCGAGCCAAGCTGATCGCCGCGGGACGAGAGCACTTCGCTCGAGACGGCTACGAGGCGACACGCACTTCCGACATCCTGGGCAGCACGGGACTCTCCCGAGGCGCCCTCTACCACCACTTCCAAGACAAGCGGGAGCTCTTCGAAGCGGTCTTCGTCGACGTTTCGACGGAGGCGATCGAGTTGGCATCGAGGCGCGGCAAGCGGAGTGGCTCCTCGCTCGAGCTCCTGATGTCGTCGTGTGCGTCCTGGCTGAGGGTGGCGCGGCGGCCCGAGGTCGCGCCCATTCTTTTGGATCAGGGCCCCAGCGTCCTTGGATGGCGGAGGGCGGGCGAGTTGGAGTCGCAGACCAGCCTGTCGCTGATGATGTCCAGTCTCGAGAGCGCCGTCCGCGCCGGAGAGGTCGAGGTCGCCTCGGTCGAGCTCACGGCCCGTCTGCTGAACGCGCTGCTGGCTGAGGCGGCGCTGGCCGGACTGTACGGTGGTTTCACCGGCGCGCAGCAGGAAGCCGCCGTCCGGCAGTTCCTCGAGGGCTTGAGGCCAACGTCCTAGCTGGAGAGGGCCGGCGGCGGGCCTTCGAGTGCTTCGAGACGGGTCAGAAGAGGCGGAAGTTCAGAGAGACGCCGACGACTCTGGGCTCGCCGCCGTTGTTGAAGCCGTCGAGGCGGCGTCGATTGTGGTTCTTCGGCAGACGAGCCGCCGGTTTCGCTCCTTGGTGTCGTCCCGACGGCTTCGGAGCCCTCTCAGAGCAGCCGCGGCGTCCACATGTCTCAGCCGCTCGACGGTGGCCGTTCCCGACACCGTGCCTGACCGTCCCACTACTTCGCTTGAGCCTTCAAAAAAGCGGCCGACGCCAGCAGTGCCTCGGAGGTCGGAATGTACGTGAAGCCCATCACGCGCTCCGCCTTGGATCCGTCGACGTCGGCGTTGCGTCCCAGATTGCCGACCGCCTGTGCGATTTGCCGGTCGAAGAGCGCCATAATCCTCAGCATCCAGTCCGGGGCCTGCCGGAGCTTCAGACGGCGCTCGGGCTCGGCCTCCGCCAAGATTCTGGCCGCCTCGATCATGTAGAGGCCGCCCGCGTTCGCGGCGAAGCGCTCGCCGACCGTCGCGGGATTGTCGATCGCGTGTACATGCATGAAGGCGACGTCGCGAGCGTCCACCATCGGCAGGTTGATGCGCGGGTAGGCAGGGAAATCGCCGTTCAACATCTGCTCGACCAGCTGCAGTGACGTCCCATAGTTCTCATCGAGTGCTGGCCCGAAGATCGCGCCCGGGTTGATCGTCGTGAGCTCTAGGGAATGCTCTTCGGCGAGCTCCCAAGCCTTGCGCTCGGCGAGCGTCTTGGAGGCGTCGTAGGCCGAGGAGAACTTGGCCTCGGGATCGCTCCAGTTGTCTTCGGTAGGCTGTGCCATGGGCGGTTTCGAGGAGTCTTGGTAGATCGCGACGCAGCTGGACGTGAGAATGACGCGACGGACTCCGGCTGCGGCCGCCGCCTCGAGGGCGCGCCGTGTGCCTTCGACCGCCGGCCCGATCAGCTCCATCGGGTCTTTGGGCGTGCCGCTCGGGAAGGGTGAAGCGGTGTGCATCAGGACGTCGACGCCCTCGAGCGCGGCGGGCCAACCGTCGTCGCTCGTGAGGTCAAGCTCGACGAATTCGAGATCGCCTTCGGGAAAGAGGGCCTCGACCTCGGCCTTGCGCTGGGTCGAGCGGATGCTGCCGCGCACCGCGTAGCCCTTCTCGAGGAGGTGCTTGACGATGTGCTTGGCGATGAAGCCCGAGGCTCCGGTGACGAGGACTTTCTTCATGGCGATTCTCCTGCGGTCGTGCCCGGAGCGATGCTGTTCCACATCGCGTCGAAGGCAGTTTGGCGCTGCTGTTCGTTGAGGTTGGAAGCGACGGCGAGCTCGACTTGGGCCTGCATGAGTGCCGAGACGTAGTCGGTCGGGAGGTCCACCATGGTTCCGGACGCTTCGAGGTCGGTGAGAACCCGAGCCGGTGCCGCGAACGCCTCGAGCATCTTTGCGACTGCCGCATCGCTGACCAGTCCGGACTGATGGAGCAGGGCGGCTACGCGGCTGCGCTCGGGAGCGGCGGCAGCCCAGCCAAACCAGGCAGTATAGATCTGACGCGACTGCTCGATGAGCGGTCGCTGCGCGTCGATCTCGCCGATCGCTTCCGCCAGCTGGCCCTTGAGATACAGATAGATCGCGTCGACGAGCTCCTGCTTCGTACGGAAGTAGTTGAAAAGAGTCCCGTTCGAGACGCCGGCAATGCTCGCCACCTTTGCTGTCGACACGCCGACGCCGTGAGCGTCGAAGGCCGCGACGGCACCGTCGAGGACTTTCTCCATGGTGAACTTCATGCCTGGTTCTACCAAATTTAGAGTGACTAGTCACTCTAAATTATGCTCCGCAAACCTTCCGAAGCTCGTGCAAGCGCCTCAGCAGCTCGTCGAGACGGCGTTGGTCGTTCTTCGCAGGGCTGCTGGCCTTTCCCTCAGCGGGCGACGACGACCGCGGCCTCGGCTCGCGTTGCCGCAAAGCCGACCTCGAGCTCGTAGCGACCCGGCTCGCTGATCCAGGCCCCGTCGGAGCGCACGTCGAGCTGGCGCCAGTCGAGCGGCAGCTCGACGATCTGCGTGCTGCCGGCCGTGGCGCGCGCGCGTGCAAAGCCAAGGAGTCGGCGGGCGGGACGCTCGAAGCGAGAGCTTGGCAGGCCCGCAAAGGCAAAGACGACCGTGGAACCCTCGCGGTGCCCCGTATTCTTCACCGCGACGCGCGCCCGCGCCGAGGCTTCGGCGTCGACCTCGAGGCTCTCCACGACCCAGGACGTGTAGCCGAGCCCGTGGCCGAAGGGCAGATGCGCCGCGACTCCCTCAGCGTCGAGGTACCACTGTCCATGAAGCAGGTCGTAGCGCTCGGTCGTTGCGTCGGGATCGAAGGGAACGAGGTCCCGTTCGTCGTGCGGGACGGCGAAGGGAAGTCGGCCGCCCGGCTCGGCGTCGCCCAGGAGGACGTCGGCCAGCGCGTGCCCGCCTTCCATACCCGAGTAGAAGACATGAAGCGCTGCGCCGACGCTCGTCAGCCAGGGAACCACGAAGGCGCTGCCACCCATCATCACGACGATCACCGGTCCGTCGGCGTGCTGCGCGGCAGCTGCGATGAGGGCCTCGTCCGTCTCGGAGAGGCGGAGGCTGCGTCGGTCGCCCCCCGGGGCAAAGCGTGCCGTGGCGCCGTCGTCTTTCTCCTCGGAGGGCTGGACCTTTCTGGGCCGTTGCGGGGACGGGCGATCGGGGCGCGGCGGAAAGAGAGCTGCAAGCTCGTCGCCGAAGACGGTTCCGAGGAACTCTCCCTCGTCGTGCTTCGTGCTGCCAACGACGACAAGCGTGGCGTCGGCGCCCTGGGCGATCGAGGCGTCGTCCGCCGAGAACACGACTTCGGTGTCCGGCAGAGCAGCGCGAAGGCCCGCGAGCGGCGTCGTCACTTCGGGCGGCAGCACCTCGCTCGAACCGCCGTCTCCGAGGTTCCGGATGTCGGCGAGCCGTCCCAGAACGGCGATCGACTGCAGTCGGGCGCGATCGAGAGGCAGGGCGTTTTCGTTGCGCAGCAGGACCGAGCCGGCGATGGCTGCGTCGTGCGAGAGCCGGCGGTGCCGCGTGCAGGCGAGCAGCGTGCGGTCGGGCTCCCGGGAAAGACGCTCCGCGAAGCGCAGAAGCGTCGCAACGACGCGCGCGACGCAGGCGTCGACCTCATCAGAGGCGAGGCGTCCGTCGTCCAGCGCGGTCGCGAGCGACTGCACTCGCTGCTGGCGAAACGGCATCTCGATGTCGCAGCCGGCTTTCACCGAAGCGACCGGATCTCGCAGCCCGAAGATGAAGTCGGTGATGACGAAGCCGTCCCACTGCCACTCGTCCCGCAGGATCTCCGTCAGCAGGGAGCGACTGTCGCCGCACCACTCGCCGTTGAGTGAGTTGTAGGCGGACATGGTGGAGGCGACGCCTTCCTCGGCAACCCGCCGGAAGTGGGGCAGGTAGACCTCGTGTAGTGCGCGCTCGTCGGCTCGGACGTCGACCTTGAAGCGGGCGTTTTCCATGGAGTTGCAGGCGAAGTGCTTCATGCACGCGAGCAGGTGGCGCTGCAGGCCCCGGGTGAAGGCGGCGGCCATTTCGCCGACGTGGTGCGGGTCCTCCCCATAAGTCTCCTGGGCGCGTCCCCAGCCGGGATGCCGCAGCAGATTGAGGCAGACGGCGCCGGTGAAGTTGGCTCCGACAGCGCGCATCTCGGCACCGATGGCGTCGCCGATGCGCTCTTCGAGCTCGGGGTCGAAGCTGGCCCCCCGGGCCATGGAAACGGGAAAGCAGGTTGCTGCGTCGATGACGCAGCCGCGCGGGCCGTCGACGAAGTGAATTCCCGGTACGCCGAGCCGCTCGACCTGAGCGGCGGGCCAGGTCTGCCGGTGGTAGCTGCCCTCTTTCATGCCCGCCATGCCCGGCCAGAAGTCGATGTCGCCGTCGAGGCAGTCGAGCTTCTCGTCGAGTGTCATGGCCTCGACGAGTTGGCGGGCCTCAGTCCAGCGATCGGCGCCCTCGCGGATCCGCTGGGCGGCCTCTTCGAAGGCACTCCGGGGAGATTCGAGCTCGTTCATTGCTTGGGTCTTTCTCTGGGTTGCCCGGATGTTCGAACTTGGCGAGCCTGGCCACGTCGGCCTGAGGGAGGATCGGGTCCCGAGGCGGGTCGGCGAAGGCGTCGTGTGGCCGGCGACGTTTTTGACTGGGTCTTCAGTCTTTGGGACTTCGAGGCGAGCGCGTTCGACGAGGGACTCGATGAAGAACTCGCGTGGCGCCCGGAGCCCTCTAAGTGACCACTGCCGGCTGGGCCGACACTTCGCGACACGCCTCGCGAAGTTCCGGAACGAAGAGGCTTGCCTGCGCGACGCATGCGTAGTGGTTCGCGTCGATCCGCCGCACGGCTGACTCTGGAATCGCCTCGGCCATTTCGAGCTGTCTCTCGAGAGGCACGTGACGGTCGAACTGCGTTGCGACAACCGTGGTCGGCACGTCGACATCGCGGAGCCAGAGCCTCGAGTCGAAGCGAGCCAGAGCTCCGGCGGCCTCGATGATCGCCGCCGGCTGCGTGCCTTCGATCTCGGCCGCGAGGTGGCGCCGACGGTCGGGGTCCGGCACGTTCTCGAGCATGCGCTGCGCCTGCGCCTTCCAGAAGGAATCCGGAGCTCCTCGGGCGGCGATCGAAGCGAACGGTTGGATCAGATAGGAGGCCTGTCGCTGCCGCGAGCTCGCGAAGCGTGCGGCGGTGGCGCACAGCACCAGTCCGGCGACGCGCTCCCGGTGCCGCCTCCAGGTGAGCTGCGCGATGGCGCCGCCCATCGAATAACCGACAGCGACGAAACGGTCGATCTGCAGAAACTCGGTCAGTGCGGCGATGTCGTCGGCACACTTCTCGAGCCGAAATGGAGCGCGCAGCGGCAGGCCGCCGCCGTGGCCGCGGTGGTCCGGTGCGAGCACCCGGAAGTCCTGAGCGAGTGCCTGGAGGGAAGGACCCCAGTTCAGAGCGGAAGTGGCGGCAAGGCCGTGCAGGAGCACGACGACGGGGGCGCCAGGGGGCCCGGGAAGGTCGAGCACGCGGAGTCGTCCGCGGTGGGGAAGATCGAGGAGGCGTTCCATAACTCTGCATTGTCGCAGGTCGGCCCGCGATACGTCGTCCGCTACTCTGTCCTCATGGTGCAGAAGATCGGGCGCTGCCGCTTCCGCGAGCTTCCGGATCGCTACCAGCGACTCTTCACCGGGGGAGTACCGACGAGCGACGACGTGATCGTCGTGCGGGAGCAGTACGCCTTCAGCGATCTCGGCTGCCTGCCGCTCTGGTACTTCTTCGCTCTCACGATCGCCTTCGGGACGACCGGCTTTGGGCTCGGCTACTGGCAACTGCTGTTCGCGATTCCACTTCTCGTCCTCACGGCGAAGTTCGTTCGGGGTGTACCCGACACGATCCGCCTGCTCCGTCAGAGAAGAACCGGCGGAGGGCTCTGCGGGCTGGTCCTGGACGAGGAGGCGGTGGCCGTTCGAGTGCACGACATTCTTCGCGTCGCCCCGTGTCTCTACGTGCCGCTCGATCGGCTCGACGACTTCTGGGTGGGAAGCGAATACAACGAGGGCAGGGGCCGCAACCGCTCCTCGACCTTCATGGTCCGATTTCGCGACGACGACGAGAAGAAGCAGGTCTTGAAGGTTTCGAGCACCAGCACCTTCGAGAAGTCCCCTCGGCAGTTGATGGCGTTGTTCCTGGCGCAGACGGCAGAGCTCCCCGGGGTCTGGACAGAGCCCCTCACCGGAGCAGAGCTGACCTTCGAAGGTGAACCCAGTGGAGGCACGGGCCGGCTCGTTCGCGACGTCGGCGGTCGAGAGCCGCTCAGCTATCCGTTCCGGTAGGGGAAGGCCGGGCGTCGCGCTGTCAACCTCGAACCGCTCGAAGGGTCCGTCGAGGTCCCGAAAGTCCTTGACGCGACACAGCAGGATCTCGAGCCCGGCTGGTACCGGTACGAGCTCGAGCGCGGCTCGGAGGGCGGCAAGCCCTTCTTGCGTCTGCGGTTCGACGACGAGCTGGCAGGAAGTCTCTACTACGACCTGCGGCGGAGCAGTCCTGTCTAGAGCGCTGCAGAATCGACGCCGTGCTGTAATCGAGCCATGCAGTCTCGACGCCGGCCCCTCGCTCCGTTCTTTCTCCTCGCTCTCGCTGTGGGTCTTTCGGGCTGCGGCTCGTCCGAGCCCGAAGCTTCCGCAACGGCAAGCCAGCCACTCGAGCCCGGAGCTCTCGAAGTGCTCCGACGCGTCGACCACGTCGGCGACCTGGCCTACGAGCCGATGGTTCTGCAGCACCCCGACGGCGCCCTCTTCGTCAACGGTTTCGGTCGCGATCCCGACCCGGACGCCGTGCCGCAGCTGTGGCGTAGCGACGACGACGGTCAGAGCTGGCAGCGCCTCGACGTCGGTGACGCAGCAGACGGCGCGACGGGAAACTCGGATCCCGACCTCGCCGCCGCAGTGGACGGAACCCTCTACTCGATCCACCTCGGTTGGGACTCCGCAACGCAGCGCGGCACGCATATCGCCGTCGGCGCGAGCCAGGATCTTGGCGAATCATGGACTTGGACCCGCCTGTCGGAAGGATACGAAGAGGATCGACCGTGGGTCGGGGCCGCGCCCGGTGGGGTAGCCCATGCGATCTGGAACGACAATCGCGGCGGTGTGCGTCACTCCGTCACCCGGGACTACGGCTCGAGCTGGAGCGACGCGGTACAGATTCAAGAGGTCGGCGGTTCGAGCCACCTGGCCGTCGGGCCGTCGGGCGAGCTGGCCGTGCGCGTCACGCCCCTTTCGTGGGGCGGCTATCGGTTCGACGAAGGGGTCGAGCTGATCCTGGTCAGCACCGACGAGGGCGCGACCTGGATGCAGCGCGAAGCTCCGGGCACGCGGGTGTGGATTGCCGACGCGGACCGGACGCCCCAGACCGATCTCATCGATCGTTGGGCGGAGCCGCTCGCTTGGGACGACGCCGGCGGGCTCTACTCGCTCTGGAGCGAAGGCAGGAGCGTCTGGCTGGCTCGCAGCGGTGACCTTGGCGCCAGCTGGCAGTCCGAGAAGATCGTCGAGGGGAAGCGAGACCTCTTCTATCCGTACCTCGACGCCGGAGGAGAGGGCGAGCTCGCGGCGCTCTGGCTCCTGGGGCGCTCGGAGCTCGCCACCGAGGAATTGCAGATCCAGGTGGCGCGCATCGACTGGCCCGCGGGCACCGAACCGCCTGAGGTTCGCACGGCGGAGCCGTTCGAGGGAGACACCTGGCAGGGCGCGGAGAAGCAGCAGCGAACCGTGGGTGGCGACTACCTGCCCGTCGCGCTGTTGAACGACGGCAGTCTGGGTGCCGTGACGCCCATCATCGATCCCGCCCAGGAGCGCTTCGGTTTCACCTACTGGCACTTCGGGCTCGCTTCCTCGCGAGAGAGTGGCTCGGTGGGGAGTGAGTCCAGTGGACCTGAAGACTGAGCTCATCTCGAGGGAACGCCTCTTGGTAGGTTTGCTTCGAGAGGTCTCCTGATGCTCGGCGTACTCAAGAACCGAACCTACCGTCATCTGTTTCTCGCGCAGGTGGTGGCGCTCCTGGGCACGGGCCTCGCGACGGTCGCTCTCGGACTTCTGGCCTTCGATCTGGTCGGCGATCGGGCCGGAGCCGTCCTCGGGTCTATCTACGCCATGAAGATGGTGGCTTACGTCGGCTTCGCGCCGCTGGCCGCGGCGGTCGGCAGCCGCTTCGATCGGAAGCGGATGCTCGTCCTCCTCGATCTCGTGAGAGCCGGCGTCGCGGTCCTCCTTCCCTTCGTCACCGAGGTCTGGCAGATCTACGCTCTGCTCTTCGTGCTCTACCTCGCGTCGGCGGCCTTCACTCCGACCTTTCAGGCGTCGATCCCCGAGGTCCTGCCGAAAGACGACGACTACACGAACGCCCTGTCGCTCTCACGACTGGCTCACGACCTGGAGAGCCTGCTGAGCCCAGCACTCGCCGCAGCTCTCCTCCTGGCGTTCGACTCCTCGACGCTCTTTCTCGCCACGACCGTTGGCTTCGTCGCCTCGGCTCTCCTCGTCGTGTCGGTGGCGCTCCCGAGCCCCAGGGCACAGAAGCGTCGGAGCTTCGCGGAAGAAACGACGCGCGGCCTGAGGATCTATCTGGCGACGCCGCGGTTGCGCGGTCTGTTCGCTGTGAACCTGGCGGTGGCGTCCGCCGGGGCCATGGTGATCGTCAACACGGTCGTACTCGTCCAGGGCGACCTCGGACTCGGGGAGCGTTCGACGGCGATCGCGCTGGCCGTTTTCGGCGCGGGCTCGATGCTCGCCGCGCTCGTGCTGCCGCGAGCGCTGAGCGTCTTGCCCGACCGGCCGATCATGCTCACTTCGGTGGTGCTGATGTTCGTCGGCCTTCTCTTTGGAGCCTGGGCCGACAGCTTCGGGCTTCTGCTCGTGCTCTGGCTCGTCCTCGGAGTGGGCTACTCGGCGGCCCAGACGCCCAGCGGGCGGCTGCTGAAACGCTCGGCTCACTCGGAGGACCGCCCGGCACTCTTCGCCGCACAGTTCGCCCTGTCGCACTCGTGCTGGCTCGTCGCCTATCCGCTCGCCGGGTTCCTTGGGTCGACCTGGGGTCTCGACCGGACCTTCCTCGTCCTGGCCGGCCTCGCTGCTCTGGCTCTCGTGATTGCCCTGCGGCTCTGGCCTGCCTCAGAGCACGAAGAGGTGTGGCACGTTCATCCCGAACTCGACGCGTCCCACCCTCACTGGGAGGACGGTGAGCCGTCGACCGATGGCGCGCACCGTCACGCCTTCGTCATTGACGATCTGCATCCGCGCTGGCCGGCAGCGCCCTGACCGGTGGCTTTGGAGGTGTGCTCGGTCGACCGGAGGATCGAAGGAGAGCGCTCCGGCAGTCCTCAGGACTCGCCCTTCACCAGTTTCTCCTGGTACTCGTCGACCGAGATCGTTCCGCCCTCGCGCTCGGCGCGCCCTTGATCTGCTGCTGGCAGAACGGGCTGCAGAGCGTCGATCCGTTTCCAGGAAGGGTAGGGCTGCTCACCGTCGCCGTCCGGTACGTAGCGCGAGGTCTGCTGCCTCGTGTGCCGGTGGATGTATCGGGCGCAGTTCACGAAGACGTGGTCGATGCGAACTTCGACGACGGCTAGCGCACCGGGAAAACCGGCGAGGTCGCTCGGGTCGCTGCTCAGCGTTGCGGACCCCTGCACCCGGAGTCGGTGAGGCACCTCGAAGTCGATGAAGAGCATGCCGATCTTGCCGGTCTCGGCAGCATTGCCCAACGAGAGAAACATGCCGTTGCCGTCGTAGGCAGGGAAGCGGAGCGTGGCGTCGTCGACGATTTGCACGAAGCCTGGAGCCCCGCCCTTGTAAGAGACGGTTGGCTCCCCGGCTTCGTTGACGGTCGAGAGGAAGAAGAAATCGCGACTGCCGATGAAGGCGCGTTCCTTCTCACCCAGCGTCTCGAAGACGATCGACGTCGCCATCGCCTGCGCGAGGGCCGTGGAGTCGTTCTTCTCTTGCAGCTCGCGCTGCGCGTCGGTGTAGAACTCAGTCGGATCAGCCATGGGCACCTCGAGTGGATGGAGACGATCGTCTGCAGGGTGTCGAGAGCTTCGCACGGCCCGCTCGGCGGCTGGCGGCGCCGGCCTGGCCTTCCCGCCGCAACCGGTGAGGCCAGCGCGATCGCTCAACTCGTTGCAAATCCCTCGCGCGGAATGCGATGGTAGCGTCTTGTACCGGGGAAGGGAGGAGCGAGTGCTCGAGAAGCAGCGCGAACCGCTCGGTGCGCGAGCCTATTGGTTGTCCGTCGCGGTCGTTCTGGCCGTCGGCTACGCTGCTTTGTCGGCGCGGCCGAGCCGGTCGGACCTTCCAGACGCCGCTACGCCGCTCGTGTCGGAGCCGAGCGCTGGCGCCTGTCCGGCCGGCGCGGTCGCTGCCACGGTGACCCAGATCGAAGAGGAGGTCCGGCGCTTCGATCATGCGCAGTACCGCTTGGTCAGCAGCTTCCGCCGCCGTCAGCAGGTGGCCTACCTCGGCGCGGAGGTCAGGACTCTGCGTTCATGGTCGGGCCCTCCGAAGATCGAGCGAGGACCCTTCCAGGAGGAGCATCGGGAGCGGCACCTGGAATGGATGAGGTCCCTCGTGGCGTCGCTGCGTGCGATGGAGGTTGCGGCGTGTGTCTCGCCACCTCTGGAGACGCTGACCCGGTCGATGCGTCAACAGATCGACGCGCTGCGCGACGCTGCGCTGCGCAGTGAACCGGAGATCGGTGACGACCTTCGTGCGACGGTCTACGAGGACATCGAGAGGATCGCAGCCGAGGGCTCTCGGGCCTTGTCCGAGCTTCGATCGCTGCAGCTCGATGCCGTGGGCCGAGGGGCGAGCCGTTGAGTCGCGAACCTTCGAGCGATTCGTCCGACGGCCCGGCGGCACGAAGACCGTTGGCAGGCTCAGCCGAGTCCGCCGGCTCCCGTGGAAGAGCTTTCGTGAGTCGAGACGTCTTTGCGGCTTCGGCGAGCCGTCGGCCGGGCTGGCAGCCGACTCCGGGTGTGTCTCGCTTTCTGGCGGGCGGCTCTGCGCTGCGGGCCGTGGCGCTCGCCGCGCCAGTGGCGGCCTTCTGCGTCCTTTCCATGGCCGTCTTCGCTGCCCTGAGCTTCCGGAACTTCGGAGACGGCGCCTGGATCGTGTCGGTGCCGCTGGGATGGATCCTGGGCACCGCCACTGCAGCGGGCTGGGGGCGTACCGGGCCGCGGCCTGCGCTCCTCGCCGTCGTGCTTGCGGGAGCCGTGCTCTTCCTGGGAGGGTTTGCCGTCGAGCGAACCCTGCGTCCCGGGCTGGTGGATCCCTACGAGGGAGTGCGTGACGTCGATCTGGCTCTCTGGGTGCTCGAGGGCAAGATGCCCGAAGAGTCGCTCCGCAAGGGCTTGCGCATCTCTCCAGAGGACTGGCCGAGTGTGACCGACTCGCAGCGCTCTCGACTCGAGGCCTCGTTGCTCGAGAGCGTGCAGGCTCGTCTCGAGGGGCGAGAAGCCCCTCCGAGGCTCACCCTCTCGCGCTTCCTTGGCGCACGTCTCTCGAATCCCTTCGTCTTCGTCTGCTGGGGCTTCAGCCTCGCTCTCGCCTGGCGCGCGGCGCGAGGCGGCGACGTGACGTCGCTCGTCTGGCTGGCGCGCTCAGAATTGACCGGCGGCTGATCCCGACGGTTGGACGCTGCCCCTCGTCATCAGCGTTCTTCCCGAGGCGCGGTCGTAGATCGATACCAGCACCTGGTGGCGTGCACGCCGCATGACCAGCTCGGTGTCGAACTGGTAGGTGTCCCCCTGCCGGTTCTCGCCGCGGAGCACGCGGGTCAGCGTCGGTACGTCAGCCGTCGCGCCGTTCTCGTTGACGACGGCGAAGCGCACCTCGATCTCGATCAGCTCCTCGCCACGCACGGGAATCGAGGTGAGCGAGTCCAGGGGGATCTGGATCGTCAGCGGCACCGTCATCTTGCGCAGACCCGTCTTGAACGGCTCGCCGAAGATCATGTCGAGTCCGGTGTTGGGTATCTCCTCGCCGAAGAGCAGAGCACCCTGGGTGTCCATAGCCAGTTGAGCGCTTCGCGACAGGTCGACGTAGCCTCTGCGCGAGCGCACCTGGTGGTTCCGATTCAGAACCTGCAGGCGGATACGGTGCTTGGCGTCGCTACCGACGAGGTCGGGCGTAAAGCCGAGCCAGTAGTACGAACGCGTGTCGGCGACGGCTTCGGTGAGCACCGATCGTCGTTCGTTCAGGGTCCGCCCTCCGGTCCGCCGGGCGACGCGCGAGAAAGTCGCGTTGCGCCAGATCGAGCTGCTGGCGTTTTCGTTCACGGGATAGAGGGTGTAGCCGAGCAGGTTCGCGGTCTCGATCAGCGGATCCATGAGCTCGAGCTCAGTCAGCGTGTCGAAGGTGGCGATGCCCCGAGGAAAGTTCCCGAGCGGCCACTCACCGGTCATCATCAACAGGACCTTGCGGCCGTCGGGCTTGTCGAAGCCACGGAGCGTCGAAATCGCGCCGGTCAGAGCAAACTCGAGGTCGACGAGCTGGTCGAAGCGCGTGTCGATGTTGAACTGCCAGGCGCTCGGCAGAGACGGCAGCGCTGCCGGGTTGCCCAGCAGGCGACCTTCACTGAGCGAAGGAAGTCCCCGGATGGCGTCCTGTTGCGCGCGCGAAAGGCCGAAGTCGGCCTGGATGACGGAGGCGGAGCGGTTGAGGCGGGTTTGGCGAGCGACCCGGATGGGCGAGCGCAGCACGCCTCCGAACTCGGAGCCGTCGAGTAGGCGTCCGAGAGCCGGTGCGAGCACGTCACGGTCGTTGGTCCAGGGCGCGAGCGTCAGGAGGTTCGTGCCCGACTGAACGACGATCGCCATCGAGTCGTGCCGACCGAGATCGTCGAGGTCCTCGAGGAGTCCTTTCACGAGGATGTCTCGCTCACGCTTGAGGGTGTGGTTGTCGTCGACGTAGAGGAGGAAGTTCGTGCCTGCGGCTCCGAACTCGAGGGCCGGCGGCAGGTGCTGGCTCGCCGTCGTCAACACGTTGACCTCGCCGTCCTGGATCTCCGAGAAGTAGCGGACGGGCACCTCGCGTCCGTCGACGGTGAGGCGAAAGTCGTCCGCCGTGAGTCCTTCCACGCGGCGTCCACTGCGATCGGTGACAACGGCCTCCAGGTTCACTACCCGCACGTCGATGATCTCTCCGAGGACGCTGGTGTCCAGATTCGTGGACGTCGGCTGTTGCTGGCCGAGCACGGGCGTTGCAGCGAGCGCGATGGCCGCAAGGACCGCTGCCAGCCTGGTTCTCTCCATCGGAATCATCCGCTCCCCCTCGCTTTGTGTGATCTCTCGGAAGAGGAGTTAGCAAGAGCGGTGCCGTCACGACGAATGCCGTCGTTCGCAAGCCGCGGCGGGACCGGTCTCCTCCGGTCCCTGCTGTCGCTCGGGGTGGACGCGGTCGACGGTCTCCAGAACCTCACGGATCGGCAGATCGATTCGGGCGTCAGCGGCAGTCTTCGGTTTCCATGGATCGATTCATCAGCTGACCGTCGGCCCCTTGCCAAACTTCGAATGGAGAAATAGAATCTCCATATGAAGAACGCAGCGGCGTCACAGGAACGCTCGAGAGACCGCCTTTCACGCACCCCGCTACTGCGCCTCGTCGAGAAGCCGCCGGCACAGGTGCATCGAGAGGTGCTGGACGGTCTCGACTACCAGGATCTCGTCTCCTTTCAAGAGACGACCGGACTCCCGCAGAAGGATCTCTTTCGCGTCATCGATCTGCCGTCGGCGACAGCCACGCGGCGCAAGCGTGCAGGCCGTCTCCACCCACGCGAGTCGGATCGACTGTCGCGCGTCGCACGCATCGTCGGACGTTCCGAAGAGCTCTTCGGCGGCGATCTCGAGAAGGCGGTCGTCTGGCTGCAGCGCCCGCAGAGGGCTCTCGCCGGAGAAACGCCGCTGTCGTTTCTCGCGACCGACGCCGGCGCCAACGAAGTCGAAGATCTGATCGGTCGTCTCATCGACGGCAGCGTCGCCTGAACGGTTCCTCGTCCCGGATGGCGAAGACACGCAAGATCGAGGCGTGGCGTCTGACGCAGCGCGCTCGCGTCGACACGGCTTTCAGCGGCATCGGCGCGAAGCGCACGGGGGGCCGGTGGAACCCGCGGGGCACGGCGGTCGTCTACGCCTCTTCGTCCATCGCGCTCGCTGCGCTCGAGATCCTGGTGCACGTCGAAGATCAGAGCCTGCTCGACCTCTACGTGCCGATTCCGGTGCGCTTTCCCCAGAGTTTCGTCGCTCCCGTGGAGAGGCTGCCGAAGGACTGGCGCGCCGACCCGCCGAGCGAGACGACGCGCGAGCTGGGTCGCGCCTTCGTCGAGGCCGGCGAGCAGCCGGTGCTCCGCGTACCGAGTGCTGTGGTCACGGCCGAGAGCAACTACCTACTGAATCCAGGGCACCCTCGCTTCGGCAAGATCGAGAGGGGCGAGCCGCTCTGGGACTTCACCTTCGACGCGCGGTTGGCGGCGCGTTAGCGGGCGATGCGGATTCAACGCATGGTGCGCCCGCCGGTGACCAGGAGAGACTCGCCGGTCACGTAGCCGGCCTGCGGGCTCGCGAAGAAGGAGACGGCGTGAGCGATCTCCTCGGGCTCGGCGAAGCGGCCCAGGGGAATCGTCGCCAGCGAGCTTTCGAGGTGCTCTTGGGGGAAGTTGTCGAGCGCGGCGGTCTTCGTGACGCCCGGGCAAACCGCATTGACGGTGATCTGGTGACGGGCGACTTCGTTGGCGAGCGAACGCGTGAAGGCGAGGAGTCCGGCCTTCGCGGTGCTGTACTCCGTCATGCCGAAGTTCGTGCGAAAGGCCATTTCGGAGGAGGTGTTGATGATGCGCCCGTACCCGGCGGCGATCATGTCGTTGACGACCTCCCGGCTGCAGTCGGCGACCTGCCGCAGGTTGAGGGTCGTGATGTAGTCCCACTGATCGACGCTTGCCTTGGCAAACGTCCGCAGGCCTTCTCTTCGGCTGCCACCGGCGTTGTTGTGTAGGACGGACACCGCTCCGAGGGTCTCTCGGACCCGCTCGAAGGCCTCTGCAATCGCGGTGCGATCCAAGAGGTCGACGGCGACGCTCAACGCCTGCCGTCGCTGCTCTTCGACAAGGCGAGACGTTTCGGCGAGGCCCTCTTCGTCGATGTCGAGCAGCGCGACATCGGCACCGTCGCGGGCGAGACGCACGGCGCAGGCGCGTCCAATGACCGACGCGGAGCCGGTGACGACGGCGACCTGTCCTTCGAGACTCATGGCTGGACTCCTTGCTTGCCATCGTACCGCCGCGACGGGGATGGCGCGCGGCCCTTCCGGCAGGCGCAACGCAAGACGGCCCGCCGACGCGAGGTCGACGGGCCGTTGGCGTTCTGCGCTGAGCGACGACTAGTCGTCGTCGGTCGGCGCCGTGCCGATGGCCGGGAGGGCGAGACCTGCCACCCTTTCGTTGAGCTCGGTCACCTTGCCCGACTGGATCTCACCGAGCTTCGTCAGCAGACCGTCGAGCTCCGGAGCCAAGTCGTCGAGACGCTCGTAGGCACCGGCCGGTGGCTTGTGCTGCGAAGCGACGACATAGGCGTACAGCTCGACGAACTGGTTGTCGATCATCGGCGGGAAGTTGAGCGGGTCCTGGTTGGACTTGCTCTTCGTCTGCGTCAGCTGCTCTTCGACCTCGGTGAGCTCTTTGCTCACTTCCTTGGCCAGCTCCATCACCTCCTCCGCCTCGACGCCGGACTCTTTGATCTGACCCTGGACGGTCTTGATCTGTCCTTTGACGGTGCGGATCTCGGTGATCGCGTCGAAGATCGAGTTCAGATGACCGGCAATCTTGTTGCCGAGCTCGTACTGCTCTTCGAAGTCGGCCTGGGTGCCCTGGGCCGTCGGCCACTTCTCGATCTTCAGCGGCTGGCTCTGCGACCAGTCGCCGGAAGTCAGCGACACGGTGTACTCGCCCGGCGGAACTGTGACGCCGGGAGTGAAGCCCCAGTGCACGACCCCCTTGGGCTTCTCGGGCGCCTTCTCGCGGAGGTTCCACGAGAAGGTGTTGAGGCCCTCCTCGACGACGAGCTTGTCGCCGCCGCCGAAGCCGAAGAAGCGACGGAAGTCGTTCGGGTCGGCTTCAGGAGCCTTGTCACCGGGCTTCCACTCGACGCTGTGCACGACTTCGTCGCCCTTCTTGATCTCGAGGGCGATCTTGTTCTCTTCGGGAAGTGCCTTGACGTAGAACGGGATGTTGGCCGAGCCGCCGCCACGGTAGGCAAGGCTCGGTGCCATGAGTCCCATCTCCTCGTCGAGGAGCTCGGGCGTCAGCTGACGCAGCGGTCCAAGATCGCGGAGGATCCAGAAGCTGCGGCCCTGGGTGGAGAGCACCAGGTCGCCGCGGTGGACCTGGATGTCGGTCACGGGCGTGACGGGGAGATCGTCGCCGAGCTTCTGGTCGTCGCCGAAGCGCTGCCAGTGCTCGCCGTCGTCGAACGAGAGGTAGAGGCCGAACTCGGTGCCCGCGTAGAGCAGGCCCTGACGCACCGGATCCTCGCGGATGGCGCGGGTGAAGTTCGTCTCGGGGATGCCGTTCGTGCCGTCGGTCAGCAGGTCCCACGACTTGCCGCCGTTCGTCGTGCGAAAGACGTACGGGTTGAAGTCGTTCTCGCGGTAGCGATAGACGGCCGTGAAGATGCGGTCCGGGTCGTGCGCCGAAATCTCGATCGCGTTCACCGTGCCGCCCTCCGGCATCTTCTTCGGAGTCACTTCCTCCCAGTTCGCGCCGTTGTCGCGCGAGACGTGGATGCGACCGTCGTCCGTGCCGGCCCACAGCTCGCCCTTGCGGTGCTTGGACTCCTCGAAGGCGAAGACGGTGTTGTACACCTCGACGCCCGTCGAATCGTGGCTGATCGGCCCGCCCGCGAAGTCCTGCTGCTCTTTGTTGTTGGTCGTCAGGTCGGGGGAGATGACCTCCCAGCTCTGGCCCTCGTCGGTGGAGCGATGCACCACCTGGGACGTGTGGTAGACGACGTTCGAGTCGTGCGGCGAGATGCGGATCGGCGCATTCCACTGGAAGCGGTACTTGAGATCGCGGGGCGCCTGGCCGAGCTGCAGCTGCGGATAGGCGATGACTTCCCGCTGATCGCCGCTGTCGAGGTCGGTGCGACTGATCGAGCCGCCGTAGCAGCCGGCGAAGACGACGTCCGGGTTGTCCGGGTTCACCGCGATGTGGCCGCTCTCACAGCCGCCGACGGAGTACCAGTCCGGCGGTTGACGGTTCCAGGCGACGAAGCCCCGGCTCGGAATCGAGATGGTGCTGTTGTCCTGCTGGGGACCGTAGATGCGGTAGGGCCACTGATTGTCGACGAAGACGCGGTACATCTCCGCCGTCGGCTGGTTCATCTGCCAGGACCACGACTTGCCACCGTCGAAGGAGACGTTGGCACCACCGTCGTTGGAGTTGATCATGTTCTCCGGGTTCGCCGGGTTGATCCACAGATCGTGGTTGTCGCCGTGCGGTACGCGGATGCTCTGGCTGAAGGAGCGGCCGCCGTCGATCGAGCGATAAAAGCCCGTGTTGAGGACGTAGACGACGTTCTCGTTCTGCGGGTCGGCGTAGATGTGGTTGTAGTACCAGGGGCGCTGGAAGAGCTTGGCGTCGCTCGTCAATCGCCGCCAGGACTCGCCGGCGTCGTCGGAGCGGTAGACGCCGCCCTTGCTCTGGTCGGCCTCGATCATCGCCCAGACGCGGTTGGGGTTGGCCGGAGAGACGACGACGCCGATCTTGCCGATGAGGCCGTCGGGCAGGCCCTTCTCGAGCTTGGTCCAGTTGTCGCCGCCGTCGGTCGTCTTCCACATGCCGCCGACTTCGCCGCCCGAGATCAGAGTCCAGGGCTTGCGCTCGGCGCGCCAGGCCGCGGCGTAGAGGATCCGCGGGTTCGTAGCATCGATGGAGATGTCGACGAAGCCGGTGCGCTCGTTGAGATAGAGGATCTTCTCCCAGGTCTTGCCGCCGTCCTGGGTGCGGTAGATCCCACGCTCCTCGTTGGGGCCGAAGATGTTGCCGAGGACGGCCGCCCAAGCGACGTCCGGGTTCGTCGGGTGGACGCGGATCTTGCCGATCTGACCGCCGTCCTTGAGACCCGAGTGACGCCAGGTCTTGCCGGCGTCGGTCGACACGTAGATGCCGTCGCCGTTCGAGATGTTGCCGCGCGGAGCGGTGGAGCCGGTGCCGACGTAGATGACGTTCGGGTCGGAGTCGGCCACTGCGATGGAGCCGATCGCGCCGACGCCCATGTAGCCGTCGGTGATGTTGGTCCAGTTGTTGCCGGCGTCCGACGTCTTCCAGACGCCGCCGCCGGTGCCGCCGAAGTAGTAGGTCAGCGGGTCCCCCAGCACGCCGCTGACCGCGGTGGAGCGGCCGCCGCGGCTGAAGCCGAGCGATTGAAAGTCGAAGCCGACGAGGGCTTCGGGCGGGATGATCTGGTTCTTCTCATCGGGCTCGTAGTCCCAGGCGCTGCCCTGAGCCCAGGCGCCGGTGACGGCGAGCAGAGAGATTGCGAGGAGCGCGAAGCCTTTGCGGCCAGCGCTCCGCCCATTGGCAAGAGTCATGGAGGTCCTCCGGAAGTCTGACCCGGCGGGGCTCGAGGTATGTCGAGCAGGCCGGACGATTCGTCGCAGTTTGAATCGACAGTAGCACCCGGAGGACGCTTGGGTGGCCGGGCTTGTTTCGCTGCGCCGGCAGGCTTTCCGAGGCCTTGGGCTCAGTCGAGAGCCCGTCTCAGGGCTGCGATCAACTGCTCCATCTCTTCTGCCGAGGTGTAATGCAGGAAGGAGAGCCGAATCACTCCCGGATCGAGCGGAATGTCCATCGCCGTCAGCGGCCGCACGCCGTAGAAGTTGCCGGATCCGGCCATGATGCGGTGCTCGGTGAGAGCGTCGTAGACCTCGGCCACGCTCTTGCGCAGCGGCAGCACGCTGACCGTCGGCGCCTTGCTGCCGGGCGCCGCCGGCCCGAGGACGCGCAGGTCTTCACGATCGAGGAGGAAGTCGAGCAGCGGCTCGAGAAGCTCTTCCTCGTGCTGGCGAAACAGCTCGTGCAGTCGGCGACCGCGCTCCGAGGCGTCCGCGCTGTCGCCCCAATGGTGTTGGTAGACCTCGTCGAGATAGTCGGCGATGCCCGCGGACGCTGCGATCTGGGCGTGATCCGGACCGGCCGGCACCAGTCGTTTGCGCACCTCGCCGTCGTTGAAGAAGTGGCTCTGGTTGGGCAGGCGCTCCATGAGATCGCGTCGCACGGTCATCAGTCCCTGGTGCGGTCCCCACGTCTTGTAGAGGCTGAAGAGATAGACGTCGGCACCGAGCGCGGCGACGTCGGGTAGACCGTGGGGTGCGTAGGCGACCCCGTCGACGACGGAAATCGCGCCGACGCTGCGCGCCATGCCGGTGACTTCGGCAACCGGGTTCACCTCGCCGACGACGTTGGAGCAGTGAGGAAAGGCGACCATCGCCGTCTTCTCGTTCAGTAGCTCCGCGAGCTGCGCCGGATCGAGGTGGCCCGTCTCCGGGTCGAGTTGCCACTCCCGCACGATGAAGCCGCGGTCAGCGAGGCGTCGCCAGACGCCGGCGTTGGCCTCGTGATCCTGATCCGAGACGACGATCTCGGACCCCGTCTCGAAGAGGCCGGCCAGCGCTTCGGCGAGGACGTAGGTGTTCTGCGAGGTCGACGGTCCGAAGTGAACCTCTTCGACCTCGAGGTTCAGATAGCGGGCGAGCCGGTCGTACGCCTCGTCCATGGCGGCCCCGGCGGCCTGCGACGCCGGGAAGCCGTAGTAGGGCTGCAGCTTGTGGCGCGTGTAGAAGCCCTCGAGGCGCTCGATCGTCTGACGGCAGGGATACGAGCCCCCGGCGTTCTCGAAGAAGGCCCACCCCTCCAGGCTCGGCTCGGAGAACGCGGGGAATTGGCTGCGGATGAAGGGAAGATCGAGAGTCGGCAACGGGAGCGGCTCCGGGAAGTGGGCGGGAGTGATTCTCTGACGAAGGCCTTCGGCCGTCTCGCCAGGGGGGCGTTGGTGTCGGGGCGGCCCGGTCTCTTGATGCGGTCTGGGCGGCTGGGGGGCGAAGTGCGAATCGATCCCGTGTCGCGGCGCTCTGGGACGACCCAACAGGGGGCCTGGTCTGAAGCGAGGGGCCCCGGGGATGTCGCAGCGGCGCTCCTGGGATGACGGTCAGGGCTCACGGGGTGATGCGAACGAGGCCCTTTCGGAGGGCGCGAGGAGAGAGCGCCGCGCGGTGTAGAGAAGCGCTCGGATCGCAGCGGCGCTGAGCCGAAAGCTGCGAGCTCCCTGGCAGAACGCGCTCCCTCAGGCCGTCAAACAAGGAGCTTGGCCGGCCCAGGGTCTCGTGAAGGCCAAGGTTCACCGCATGAGCCTCGGACCGAAGCTCGGCGCCTCCGGGGGTCGCCGTGCGGCAGCGAGTGGGCAGGGAGAAGCCGAGCAGCCGAGCCGCTCGACTCCAACCTTGACGCTCCTACCGATCGTCGCCGGAGCTTGCCTCCATGGCGTCCTTCTCGAGAACCCGGGCGCCGCGCAGGATGCCGCCGAAGGAGTAGTTGCCCTCATGGCATCCGTACTCGTAGACCTTGTCGTCACTCGCCGGCCAGGGGTACTCGCCGGTGAAGGGCTCGGAGAAGTTCGGATCGCTGACCGTGAAGCGATAGAGCAGGGCTTCCTCGTCGATGCGCGAGATGCGCTCTTCGACGACCATGTCGCGGGTGCCCTGGGAGAAGGGCAGCTCGTCGCGGAAGTGCTTCGTCGTGATGACCAGCTCGTCGCCGTCCCAGCGTGCGATCGAGTCGCCGAGCCACTTGCGCAGCAGCTCGGGGTCGTGCTCTTCGTCGGCGATGCGGATGATGCGAGCGTCGTGGTTCATCTCATTCAGGATCATGAGGTGGTCGTCGGTCTGCACGATGCGTTTGAGGTTGTTGTACATCACCGGGAGCGTCGGCGGGCCGGCCGTGGAACCGAAGCCGAGCAGGCAGCGCTCGGCGGCGGGACGTAGCTCGGGGTCGTCGTAGGGGCCGACTTCCATGTCCATCCACCAGGCCGTGCCGGTGTTGGCACGCATGAACTTGGCGCGCTCTTTCATACTCGCTCTGCCCTGCTCGGAGAGCGCTGGGAAGCGGCCGTTCGGCGGATCGACGAGGATCGACGTGCGGTACTCGCCGTCGAGCTGGAAGGTGCTGTCACCGATGTCGACGTAGAAGGCGTTGTAGCCACCGACGCCACCGGAAGCGCCCTGAAACTCGGGCACGTAGATCTCGACGCCACCTTCCGGCGGAGCTTCGCGGTCCGGGTCGCTGGCTTCGAAGTCCTTGGCCAGGTTCTTCGTCCAACGGTCGGTGATCGCCTGCGCCTCTTCCGGCGTCAACGTCTTGTTCTCGCCGAACTGCGGCGGGCGCGACATCGGCGTCAAGGTGGCGATGTTGTAGTAGCCGGTGAGGTCCGGCTTGCCCGAGGCGGTGCGCGGAGTCTCGGTCTCGGAGGCGAACGTCGGAGTCGCCAGGAGCGCGCCGAGAGCGGCACCGGCGGCCAGGGAGCGAAAGAGCTGAGTGGGGTCGGTGAGCTGCATGAGGCCTCCCCTGAGGAGATTTGTCGTCGTCGTTGACTCTATTGTAGCCACCTGGCCCCGCGATGTGCGGGTCCGGGTGTGACCCGACGGACGAGCGGCGTCGTTCAAGCCGTTTCGAAGACGAAGAACTGGTAGCCGTAGACGTCGGAGTAACGACGGTAGACGTCGATCTCGAATTGGCACTCTTCGAGGACCGAGAGCGCGACGTCGTCGCCGGCGTATCGAGTGCGGAGCCCCTCGAGGGTGCGCTCCATCGGGTCGTAGTAGTGCTCGAGCCAGGCGCTTTCGGGCAGCGTGAAGTCGCTCACGAGGCGCAGCCCGGCGCGCGCCGCGCGCTCGAGGCAGCCGAGGCGATCGGTCATCTCCGGATACTCCTCCCAGTTGGCGACGACCTCCGGCGGCCGCTCGTCGCTCAGCCAAACCGCCTCCGAGCAGGCGATGCGTCCTCCGGGGGCGAGGAGCGGCCGCCAGCAGGACAGAGCTCGTTCGAAGCCGATCGCGTAGGCGGCTCCCTCGCTCCACATCAGGTCGAAGGGGCCCGCGTCAGCCGGCGGTGCCGCCATGTCGCCGACGGTCCCATGGGCTCGCGCCTCGAGGCCGTGCTGTCGGATGCTCTCGGTGAGCTCTTCCACGAACGGGGCGTGCAGGTCGATACCGAGGACCCGGGCGTCTGGCAGTCTCTGCGCCAGATCGACCGTGCTCGCTCCAGGACCGCAGCCTAGGTCGATCACACGCGCGCCCTTGGGCAGTGCACCGACTCTCTCGAGGGCTCTTTGTGTCGTCTCGGCGTTGCCGGGGCCCTGCCGTCTCAGTCCTGCGTGGGCCTTGAAGAAGACGTCGACCTGCCGCTCGTCGTTCCAGTCCATGAGCCCACTCTACGGCAGAGGCTCGGGCGAAACGTCAGAGATCGGAAGTCGAAGAACCGCCGCAGAGGGAGTAGGCCGGGTTCGTGTAGAGCGCGAGGTTCCCGGTGAGCGTGTCTTTGACCTCGATCTGGTACTCGACGTCCGAGAGGCCGCCCCAGTAGAACCAGTAGTGACCGTTGATCGGCGTGCCGTCGAGCAGCTTGACCGCGAGCTCGATGTTGCGCGGATCGAAGAACCAGAAGAACCCGGTCTCGTCGGTCGACACGTCGGCGCGAGGCATGCCGCGTCCCGCATCTCCCTGCGAGCGTGGGTTCTTCCAGTCGACTCGCACCTCGAAACGACCGTCGCCAAGGCAGAGAGCGTCCGTGTCGCCGTTGCAGGCGTAGGTCGAGGCGGCGGGTAGGGACTGCAGGAGAGACGGCGTCGAAGCGCTCAGCGGAACGAAGGCGTCGACGTCCGCGGCGCCGCAGAGCTCGCCCTGCGGGTTGTGGTACGTGCGCTGTTCTTCCGTCCGGGTGTCGCGCACCGAGATCCAGTACTCGACGTCGCTGAGTGCACCGTAGTAGTGCCAGAAGCGATCGTTGAGGCTGGTGCCATCGAGCATCTTGACGACGAGCTCCACGTTCGACTCATCGAAGAACCAGAAGGTGCCGCTCTGATCCGAGCCCGGGAAGCGGTCGGCGCTGCCGCGGCCGCTGTTGCCCGAGCGCGCGTCGCGCCAGGCAACATCGATTTCGAAGCGTCCGCCGAGGAGACAGAGAGCCTCCTCACGACAGGGGCCGCTCGCCGAGTACGTCGTGATGCTGGCTTCGGGACCAGCGGTACCCGTGCCAGTGAGTCGGAGTCTGAAGGTGTGGGGAGTGTCCGGCGCGAGCCCTTCGATGCGGGCGAGTCCGTCGCCGAGCGAAGCTGTGGCGGCCGCGAACCAGTCTGTGGCGGGCGATCGAGCCTCGATGGTGAGCGCCAGGTTGGCGGTCGCCGCGCTGGCTCCCGGGCCAGGCCAGGACACCTGGATCGTGTCGGCGCTGATCGCGGAGAGGACCGGCAGCAGACTCTCGGCAACGGAGACCTGTTCGATCTGGGCCGTCACCTCGTTGCTGAAGCCCGAGGCTCCCGATCCGGCGCGGGCACGAACGCGGAAGGTGTAGGCGATCCCGGGTTCCAGGTCCTCGACCCGCGTGCTCTCCCCGTTGGCTTCCGTCGCGGAGATCTTCTGGAAGCCGCCGTTACCGCGGCGGCTCTGCACCTCGAAACTGGTCTCGTTCGACGACTCGTCGTTCCAGTCGAGCCGCACGCTCGATCCCTCGACCGTGGCGGTGAGATCGGTCGGTGATTTCGGCGTGACGATCTTCGTGGCGCGGAACTTCGCGCCCACGTGCACCGAATCGACCAGCGTCGCAGCGTTGTCCCGTTCGCCGCGCACGCCCGTCGGCCGACCGCCGTAGTCGATGTCGGGGTTCGAAAAGTACGCGATCTCCGCCTCGGGACCGTAGGACATGATCGTCTTGAAGCGACCGGCGACCCGATGTCCGTAGGCGTAGGTGCGGTAGGCGTTGTTCTTCGCCGTTCCGGAGTTCTCGGGATCGTGGTTGAGACCGAGGTTGTGGCCGACTTCATGGGCGAGCACGCTGCCCAGATCGCACAGGGTGTTGACCGCGCTGTAGGCGTAGGGCGCCATCGACGCGGCCGTGCTGCCGCGATCCATGACGTAGCCGAGACCGCAGTACTTGCGCTCGACCTCGTCGCGACCGACGACGGCGACGACCACGTCGGCACCCAGCTGGTTGCGTCGCTGGCTCAGTGAGGAGTCCTTGCGCGCCCGATCGAGCACCGTGTTCAAGGTCCCGGCGTTCGCCAGCTTTCGAGACTCGGTCATGCCGACGAGCCGGGCTCGTGCATTGATGCCGGTGTTGGCGAAGCCGCGTTCGAGGAAGGAGACCGCGCTGAGTAACTCACTCTCGGCGGCGGCCGGCCCGCCGAGCTCCGCGAGAGCTGCCGGGGTGTAGGCCACCAGAACGTCGAGCGTGGCGGCCTTGCCGCTCGCCTGGGCGTCGGTCGATGCCGAACGGTCGAATCCGCCGCTCAGGTTTCGGGGAACGGCAACGCCACCTGGGCAGAAGGTCTCCACCTCACCGTTGTGACCGTGGGTGACCTTCGCTTCGAGCGCCGAGTGCACTCCGCGCACGGCAAAGTGCCCGGCGTCGGAAAGCACGTGGCCGCTGACGACACCGTCGACGGAGACGACCTCGATCTCGTGCCCTTCAGGACTCGTGCCGAGCCAGCGAATCACTTCGTCGGGGCCCTCTTCGGAGACGGAAGGCAGGCGGACCAGAGATCGTCGTTCGAAGGTGACGTTCTGTGCCGACGGCAGCGTCAACGCGAGGGAGTGCAGTCCTCGGAGTGGCGTCCCACGGTCCGTCGTTTCTGCCGTGCCGCTTTTTTCAGACGTTTGCGCGGCACCTGCGGACGCCGCTAGAACGCCGAGCACCCCGGCGAGAAGTACGCACAGGAAACTCCGAAGTGCGAATGACTTCGGCGGACGAGGGGTGCCGCAGGAGAAAAGGCGAGGGGAGGGCATGGGAACTCCGACACAGCCCCGATGCGAAAAAAGCGGATCCGTCGAGTCCGAGAGGACCCGTGGTCGGGGCTTCGAAACGACGCAGGCGCGCCGCTATATATCGAAGATGATGCATGTTTCAGGCCAGCCCTGCCGGAGCACGCCGCTCTCCGTGGAGCGCCGTCCCGCGGGCCGATCGAGCCTTCCGGCAAGGGGCGAAAGCCGCCCCAGCGAGCTACTTCAGAGCGTCGAGAAGCGCCTGCTCGGGCTTCGCGAAGGCCTTGCCGCCGCTGAACCGTCCGACTTCCTTGCCGTTCCGGAGAACGATCGCCGTCGGCAGGCCCTTGACCTCGCGCTGGGTGACTTCCGGTGCCTGCCAGCCCTCCGGCGGGTAGTCGAGGCCGAAGTAACGGACCGACACCGAAGTGGCGGAGAGAGCTTCGTGGACCTCGAGGAAGAACGGCAGATAGTTCTTGCAGACGCCACACCAGCTACCGAAGTAGACCTCGATCTCGATGCCGTCCAGAGATCCGAGCTGCGCGATCGCGTCGGCGCTCGGAGTGTAGGAGTTCATGCCGTTCCGATAGCCCGGTGAGTGCTCCAGTAGCTCAGCGAGGCTGCGGTCGCCGAGCAGGGGCGGCTTGGCGCGCATGCGGACGTCGCGCTCGGCGATCGGCAGGACGAACTCTTTGTCGGCCGGAGTGAAGTCGCCGAGGTACTCACGCTCGAGTCCGTCCGCCAGGTCGACCGCCCCGGCCTTGCCGGGAAGCATGTCGGCGGCTCGAATCTGATCGACGCGGCTCGAGCGCGCCCAGACCAGCAGGGGTGCTTCCAAGTCGCCGGCCGTGATGAGCAGGGCCGCGGCCGTCTGTGAGAGCCGCAGCTCGGCGTCCTCGACGACCCTGCCTTCGATGAGCAGCTGGTACTCGCCGGTGACCTCGAAGCCTCGCAGCGTGGCGTGCGCCTGCTGGGATGCAACGGGCGTCGCGCCGACGAAGAGAACGGCCGCGAAGAGGCTCAGGGCGAGGACGGCTGGAAGGGTCCGAACGACGGGGGTGGGCTGGCTGCTCATGCGCAAAGTCTATGGTCCCGGCGCCTTCGCGTCGAAGAAATCTCGGGCCTGCATCTTCGCGGACGGAACGGTCGTCGGGAGCGAGGCAGAACGTTGGCGAGCGCTTCAGCGACGGCTGCGTGCGAAGGCCCAGTAGACCGGCAGGCCGCTGGCCAGCAGGCCCGCGCCGAGGGCGCGGCTCAGAGCGTCCGCACGCACGAAGGTGATGACCGCCATCGAGGTCGCGAGCACGATGAAGAGCCAGGGGACGAACGGGTAGCCGGGGCAGCGGAAGACGCCCTCCTCGGCCGGCTGCCGCCGCCGGAGAATCGGTAGCGCGGCGCCGGTGAGCGCGAAGAAGACCCAATCGGCGAAGACCACAGCGTCGAGCAGCTGTCCGGCGCCGCCGACGAACAGGAGCACGATCGAGCAGGTTCCGAGCGTGACGATCGCCCAGTGCGGCGTGCGGTAGCGCGGGTGCAGTCGCGCGAAGCTCGCGAAGAAGAGGCCGTCTCCGGCGATCGCCTGTGCGACCCGCGGATTGGCGAGCAGGATCGCCGCACAGATGCCGAAGGTACTGACCAGGATCCCGAGGATGACCAGTGTGCCGCCGAAGGGTCCCAGGGCCGCCTTGGCCGCAGTGGCCGCGAATGTGCGCTCGGCGGCGATCGCCTCCGGAGTCATGATGCGCAGAAAGGAGAAGTTGATCGTCAGGTAGCTGACGACGACGATCAGCGTCCCGAGGCAGATGGCCATGGGAACGTCGCGCTGAGGGCGTCGCATCTCCCCGGCGATGAACGTACCGTTCTGCCAGCCGCCGTAGCTGAAGAGCACCGGGACCATGGCGAAGAGGAAGCCGACGAGGCCTTGGTGGCTCGCCGTCGGGACGACGGCGTCGGCGGAAGGAAGCACGCGCTCTCCGCCGTAGGTCAGTCCGCCGGCGACGAGAAGCGCGAGCGCGGCGAGCTTCGACAGGCTGAAGAAGTTCTGCACGCGACTTCCCCAGCGCACTCCGCGTACGTTGACCCAGGTCAGCACGACGATCACGGCGGCGGCGATCGCCGTCTTGGGCAGCTGCCAGGAGGCGGGAAGCTGCTGCGCGAGGTTCGCGGCGAAGAAGTCGGCGACGATCGCCAAGGCGCCCGGGGCGATGACCAGCATGATCGTCCAGCCGTAGACGAAGGCTGGTGCCGGACCGAACGCTTCGCGCATGAAGACGTAGACGCCGCCGGTTTTGGGATGCAGGGCTCCGAGCTCGGCGTAAGTGAGGGCTCCGGTCAGTGCGATGACGCCGCCGAGAATCCACACGCCGAGCATCAGGCGAGGGTCCTGGACGACGAGCGAGACGTCGTGGGGAGTGAAGAAGACGCCCGCGCCGATGATGCAGCCGACGACGAGCAGGGTGCCGTCGAAGCGACTCAGGACCCGAAGGTAGCCGTCCTCGCTGGTCTCGTGCGCGTGTTCTGCATCGGTCGACATCGGCGGCAGTGTACGGCAGTGCGTCTGGCGCATCACGAAGGTCCTCCCCCTGGTGCGTCCGGCGATCGTCGCCGTGGCCGCAGCGGCACGACCCCACGGATACAGTCGGTCACTCGTCCGCTCCGCGACGACACTCTTCAACGGAACTCCCGAGACCATGAACCAGCTCGCAGCCCACTGGACCCTCGACCCCGAGGTCGACTTTCTCAACCACGGCTCCTTCGGCGCCTGCCCGACATCGGTTCTCGTCGAGCAACGACGCCTGCGCGACGAGCTCGAGCGCCAGCCCGTCGAGTTTCTTGCGCGGCGTCACGAGGCGCTGTTCGAGAGCGCTCGGACCGAGCTCGCCGCGTTCGTCGGAGCGCGGCCGCGGGACCTCGTCGCGGTCACCAACGCGACGACCGGAGTCAATACCGTGCTCGCGAGTCTCGGTGCTTCGCCGGGCGACGAGGTTCTGGTGACGGACCACGGCTACAACGCCTGCCGCAATGCCCTCGAGACGTTCGCCGAGCGCACCGGGGCGCGCATCGTCGAGGTCCCCCTGCCCTTTCCCGTCACTCGAGAAGAGGACGTTGTCGACCGCGTGCTGGCAGCCGTCACTCCGCGGACGACCCTGGCGCTTCTGGACCACGTCACCAGCCCGACGGCCCTCGTCCTGCCGCTCGAGGAGCTCGTACCTGCGCTCGAAGGGCGCGGCGTGCGCACGCTCGTCGACGGTGCCCACGCGCCGGGAATGATCGAGCTGGATCTCGACGCGCTCGGGGCGAGCTTCTACACGGGCAACGGTCACAAGTGGCTCTGCGCGCCGAAGGGCGCCGCGTTCCTTCACGTGCGCGAGGAGCATCAGTCGGAGATCCACCCGCTGGTGGTCAGTCACGGTGCCAATACGAGGCGCGAGGGCCGAAGTCTCTTTCATGACGAGTTCGACTGGACTGGTACGCACGACCCGACACCTTTCCTCTGCCTCCCGACGGCGCTCGAGGCGCTCGCTTCGATGGTCGACGGGGGCTGGATGGAGGTGCGCGCCCGCAATCGGGCTCTGGCGCTCGAGGCCAGGGCGCTGCTCGTCGACGAGCTGGGGCTCGAGTTCGCCTGTCCGGACAGCATGATCGGTTCGATCGCTTCGCTCGCGCTGCCCGGAGAGGTCCCCCGGCAGGAGACGCCGTCGACCGATCCGCTCGTGCTCGAGCTCGTTCGAGAGGAGCAGATCGAGGTCGTCGTCTCGAGGTGGCCTGCGTTGGGGCAGCGCATCCTGCGCATCTCGGCGCAGCTCTACAACTCGATCGAGCAGTACGAGCGCCTCGCCGGCGCTCTTTCCCGGCGTTTGACCTGAAGAGGCGGCAGCGTCGCGCTCCTGACCGGGAAGGCATGCGGTAGGTTAGGTCGACACCCGCGAGTTCAACTCAGGAGCAGGCGATGGCGATTCCCCGCAGTCCTTTCGGTCGAACCGGTCACCAGAGCAGCCGCATCATTTTCGGCGCGGCCGCCCTCGGCGCGATGAAACCCGAGCGTGCTCTCTCGACGCTCGAAGAGATGCTGGCGGCGGGAGTCAATCACGTCGACACGGCAGCCAAGTACGGCGACTCCGAGCTGCGACTCGCGCCCTGGCTCGCGGAGCATCGCGACGAGGTCTTTCTCGCGTCGAAAACCGGCAACCGTTCCTACGACGGCGCCAAGGCTTCGATCCACCGCTCACTCGAGCGTCTCGAGGTGGAGCAACTCGACCTGATTCAACTGCACAACCTGGTCGACGAGTCGCACTGGGCGAAGGCGATGGGGCCGGGGGGTGCCCTCGAAGCCTTGATCGAAGCGCGCGACGAGGGACTGGTGCGTTTCCTCGGCGTCACCGGCCACGGCACACGCGTCGCGGAGCGGCACCTGCAGAGCCTCGAGCGCTTCGACTTCGACTCGGTCCTGGTGCCCTACAGCTACACCATGATGACGATTCCCGAGTACGTCGCCGACTTCGAGCGGCTTCTCGAGGTGTGCGAGGAGCGTTCAGTGGGTGTTCAGACGATCAAGTCGATCGCCCGGCGACGCTGGCAGGAAGACGGACGACACTTCAGCTGGTACGAGCCGATCCGCGATCCCGAGGCGATCGCTCGCGCCGTGCATTGGGTCCTCGACCGGCCAGGGCTCTTCCTGAACACGACTTCGGACGCCCGGCTGCTGCCCGCCATCTACGCTGCAGCCAGCGCGCCGGCGGAGACGCCGAGCGCCGAGCTCGTCGCTCGCGACGTCGAGCACTTCGGCATGGAGTCGCTCTTCGTTCGCGACCAGATCGAGGACGTCCTCGTCTGACGGACTCCGGCGTCCGATGGACATCGGAGCGAGGTCAGCGCGCGATCAGAGATCGGGGGGCAGATACCCGCCGAGGTCGTCTTCGAGATGACCGAGGGCTGCAAGCACCACATGCTCTTCGGCCGGCTTCGCCGTGACCTGAACGCCGACCGGCATCGCTCCGTCGCTGCCGCAGCGAACGACCCCCGAAGGCCAGCCGGTCACGTTGTGCAGGATCGTGTAGCTGAAGGCGGGGAGCGTCAGCGGTGACAGCGCCCACCCGGATTTCGGTGCGCTCCGCGCATTGGGCGGGCTGACGATCACGTCGAAGGTCTCGAGAGCGCGGGCGACGTTGCTGCGCACCGCAAACCAGCGCGCGACCAGAGCGTCGAGTTCGTGCGCGGTGAGCCCGTCGTTGGTCGTGCCCAGCAGGTCGCTCTCCGTCGTTCCCATCGACAGGAGGAGTCGCTCGACGGCCGCGCCGCCGTCCGCACGGAAGAGCCCGACGCCCACGTCGAAGGCCTCTTCGAACCAGGGTGTGGGGATTTCTTACACAGTCGCGCCGGCGCTCTCCAGCGTGCGTACCGCGGCTCGTACCGCAGCCTGCACGGGCTCTTCGACCGGGGCGGTCTCGGTCGACGTGAAAAAGCCGATGCGAAGGGCGTCGATGCCGACGTCTGCCGGATCTCCCAGAGGGAGCGGCACGATGGCCGGGTCGACGTGATCCGGTCCGGCGAGAAGCGGCAAGGTCAGCGTCAGGTCCTCGACGTTGCGCGCCATCGGCCCAAGCTGCTGAAAGGAGTCATTGACGCCGCCGAAGGGGTAGACGTGCCCGCTGCGGGGTACGCGTCCGGAGGTCGGCTTCAGTCCGGCGATGCCGCAGAAGTGTGCCGGCAGGCGAATCGAACCGCCATAGTCGGAGCCGACGTCGAACGGTGACCCGCCTGCTGCGATCAGGGCAGCGGCGCCGCCGGAACTGCCGCCGGGGCTTCGCGACAGGTCGTACGGGTTGTAGGTCATCCCGTAGATCTCGTTGGCGGTCTCGAAAGAGAGCGTCAGCTCGGGGGTGTTCGTCTTGCCGAGGACGATCGCCCCAGCGCGCCGAAGCCGGCGCACGACGGTCGCGTCCTCGGCGGGCGTCCTGCCTCGCAGCCCATCCGTCCCACCGGTGGTGACGAAGTCGGCGGTTTCGATCGAGTCCTTGATCGTGACGGGAACTCCGTGGAGCGGTCCGACCGGCTCGCCGCCGGCGAGTTGCTCGTCCGCTCGTCGCGCCTGCTCGAGCGAGCCTTCGGGGTTGCTCTGCACGAGGGCGTTCAGCGATCGCAACTGTTCCAGGCGCGTGAGGTGGGCTTCGGTGAGCTCGACGGCTGAGACTTCCCTCCGGGCGATGGCGCGGGCCATTGCGCCGACCGAGGAGAAGTGCACTGGATCGCTGAGTCTCGAGGCGGACATCTCAGCTCCAGCGGAAGGTTCGCGTCGCCGCTTCTCGATGGAGCATCTCGGCGAGGAGCACTCCGTCGGTTTCGTCGATGAAGTCCAGGGAGACGGCCGAGCCCAGCGACGATCCGGCGGTGTCGATGTGGATCGAACCGGTGCCGTGTCGGCGGTCGAAGGGCGACTGCCTGAAGGCGACCGCCTGGATTTTCTCGAAGCGCACGATGGACAGAGTTCGACTGAGCCAACCGCTGCGCGTCAGGATCGCGTCTTCGGTCAGCGCGTAGTAGCGGCTGTCGATCGTGCGCCGAGCAACGAAACGGTAGACGAGTGCGAGAGGAACGAGAAGCAGCAGCAGCCAGTAGAAAGACGTCAGCGCGACGGGGAGGACGAGGACCAGGCCGGAGAGTACGGTCCAGCGTCGGAAGAGACGTTTCCAGGAACGCCGGACGATCGGCTGCCAGTGCTCGTCCGCAGAGCCCGGCCAGGTCTCGAGCGGCTCGGCGTCGAGATCGGGGAGGGCCTCGAGGATCAGCGGTGAGAGCACCTCGGGCCGACCGACCGGAGCGAGCCAGTGGCGTCCCGTAGCCCCGTCGTCCTGCCCGCCGCCCGCCGTGTCGAGACGAATCGAGATACGCCCAAACAGGCGGTGAAGGAGCGTCTGGGTGGACCAGACTCTCTGGACGCGGCGTCGCGGTACGGTCATGGCGACGCGGGTCAACAGACCGAAGCGGGCGCGCAGGTCCTCACCGTCTCGTGACAGCTCGAAGTGCGCGAAGCGCAGCAGAGCGAAGGCGATCGAAAGGAGCGCCAGGAGGACGAGCCAGACGCCGATCAGCAGGGCTCCTCCGACGACCAGGACGAACGGCGAGGCTTCGACCGAAGGGACGTCGGCCGTCGCTGCCCACCGGGAGATCCAGCGGCCGAAGGTCTCCCAGTCGATGAAGCTCTGCTGGAAGAAGAGGCCGAAGGCCGCTGCAACCAGCACCATGCCCCGGTTCTGGATCAGGCCGAGTCGCACGACCTCGCCGACGTCGAGCTTCAGCAGTGTCTTGCGCTGCGACGGCTCTGGCAGCGGCGCTCCCTCGGTGGCCGGGTCAGCTGCTTCGCCGCTTTGCCGGTGGGCGAAGATGCGTTGGCGCAGCTCTTCGACGGCGGCCGGCGAGAGGTGCATCGTCGCCTCGGCCTTGCCGCCGCTCGCGGTCTCGATCTTCACCACGGCAAGGCCGAAGGCGCGGTGGAACGGGTTCTCGACGAGGTCGATGTTCTGGACGCGCGAATAGGCGAGCCGCCGCTCGTTGCGCGACAGCACGCCGCGCCGGAGTACGAGCTCTTCTTCCTCGAGTCGGTAGCGGAAGGTGAGATAGCGCAGGAGCGGACCGACGACGCCGGTGAAGAAGAGGAAGGGTGCCAGGAAGAGAAAGAAGAACCGCGGCCCGACGCTGCCCTGCTGCACGAAGAAGATGAAGAATGCAGCGGTGATCGCGCCGCGCAGATTGCGCACCGACTCGAAGACCCACGAGAGTGGATGCAGCTGACGCTCGACGCTCGCCGGTGCCGCGAGCGGAGGTGAAGCGGGCACGGGTGGTTCAGACACCGTCGGTCCCGGCGTCGTCTTCGGAGAGCGAGGCGCGGATGTCGAGCGCGACGGCGTGCGCCAGACCGGAGATCGTCGTCGACGCGCGGACGGTACCGGCGGTGTGTACGACGAGCTTGGCGAGCCCCAGCTGCCTCTCGATCGGCCCCTGATTGACGTCGGTGTGCTGAATCCTCGACCGGGGAATGAAAATGCGAGATCGCCAGAGGACGCCGCGATGGATCTCGAGGCCCGACTCGTCGGCGCGGTAGCGATACCGTTTGAAGCGCGGAATCTGCAGACCGATCTGGAGCACGGCGAGGATGAGCAGGGCGCCGATACCGAGGCCCAGGACGGTGAAGCTTCCGACGGACGACCGATCGGCGAACAGGCCGACCATCAAGACGCCGAAGGTGATCGGGACTGCAAAGAAGAGCCAGGAAATCGCGCCCCCGAGGAGACCGAGCGTCAGCGCTCTGGGGTCGAGTCGCTCGAAGCCGAGAACCGGCGCTTCCGGGGAGCGGAGCGGTGCCGGTGAGAGCGGTGGAGGCGTTCCTGCGTCGGAGGTCATCGCTCGCAAGCCTACGCGCGGGGCGCGGCCCTGAACAGGCCCGTCGTCTCGCCGGCAAAGAGAAAGGGCCGGAGGATTGCTCCTCCGGCCCTCGAGAGTCGACGCTCGAGAGCGTCGAGATCTCTGTGCGGTCTTACTTCCAGCCGAGACGCACGCCCAGGCGGTAGATCCGCGGGCTGACGTTGTCGTTCAGGAAGAAGGCGCGCGTGGCGCTGATGTCGCGGATGCGAGACAGCTCCGTGCCCTCGTTGGTGATGTTGAAGGCGTCGATGCCGAAGGTGAAGTTCACCGCGCTGGTGAGCGCAAACTCCTTCTCCAGCCTCAGGTCGGCCGTGACCAGATCGTCGAGGCGGAAGCCGTCGAGATCGTCGACCACGCGAATCTGACGGGTGAAGCCGTCGGCGGTCGTGACCTGGGAGAAGTACGGCGTCGGATAGCCCTCACGCGCCTGGACGGCAGCGGAGACGTTGAAGCCCCACGGCTTGTCCGGAGCGATCTGGTAGAGACCGTTCAGGTTGGCCGTCCAGCTCGACTGGAGGAAACGCTCGCCCTTGCCAGAGCCGGTGGAGCGCGTGATGAACAGGTCACCGTCCAACTCACCACCGTCGAAGTTCGCGGTGATGTTGTTGAGGTTCGGATCGTTGTTCGCCAGGTACTCCTCGTCGACATCCCACTCGGCCTGGCCGTAGTTGACGTAGCCACGCAGCATCCAGCGGTTGGCCAGACGCTTGGTGAAGGTCACGGCGAAGCCCTCGAAGTCACGCTGTCTCGAACCGTTCAACAGCAGCTGGCCGCCGGTGAAGTCGAAGTTGTCCGACAGTGCGAAGAGCGGAACGTTGTACGCCTGCGCTGCTCCGCCGGCGTTCGGATCGTTGATGGTTCCGCTGAGGAAGCCGTCATTGACGAAGTCGTTCCGAGTGATCGTACGAACCTGGCCGGTGACCGGGTCACGCAGCAGCTGACGCTGCTCGAGGATGTCGTCGACGTTGCGCAGGGTCACGGTCGCGCCGATGACGAACTCCGGCAGGAGTGCGTGCTCGATGTTGAGGACCAGCTCCGAGGTGATCGGAGCGTCGAGACCCGGATCGGTGATGTTCGGGCTGACCAGCGCCGACGGGTTCGTCGGGTCGTAGCCCACGGCAGACGAGAACTCGAGGTCCGAGCCGTCGCCCACGTAGGGGCCTGCCAGGAACTCCGGAGTCGTGTAGTACGCGTAGGCAGTACCCGCCGGGTTGGTCCGGTTGATCGTCGCCGTGCCCAGCTGATCCGCGAACTGCGCGAAGCTGGCACGGATGAGGGTGTCGCGCTCGTTGCCCAACGCGTAGGTGAAACCGAGGCGCGGGGTGATCGACTCCCAGGTGAACTCCGTGTCGATGCCGCCGAAGTTGAGGGCAGGGAGCTCTCCAGGGAAGAGACCGTTGGCGGCCACCGTCGCGGCCTCGTTCACACCGCTCTGGTCGTCGTAGCGAAGACCGAGATTGATGGTGAACTTGCCGAGGCTGATGGTGTCCTGAGCCCAGAGGGAGAAGTACTCCTGGGTGACCGGGGTCGAGACGCCGCGGCGTCCGACCACGAAGGTCGTCGCGGGGTTCGATTCACTACCGACGATACCGGTGTTGAAGGTGAAGATGTTGCGACCGTTCCAGGAGAAGTCCGATGCGGCTTCGTAGGAGCGGAAGCGACCGCCAACCTTCAGCTCGTGCGTCGCCGAGCCGGTGTTGAAAAAGTAGGACGTGTCGAGCTTGAACTCGTCGTTCGGACCGATCGCGCCACCGGAGAGGAAGCTGTCGTTCCAGACGCCGTCCGCCCCGCGCCACGCTTCCGGTGCGTCAGCGCCGACGCCGCCGCGCGAAGCCAGCTGGAAGCCGAAGTCGCCGAGGGAGTAGGTGCCCGTCAGGAAGAGGTTCGAGGAGAACACGTGGGTGTCTTCGAAGCGGTAGACCGCCGAAGGACCACGCTGATTCCAGGTCGTCTCGTCGGGACGTGTCGTGCCGGCGCCGCGGCCGAACTTCTGCTTGTCGCCATTGTTCCAGGAGCCGACGAAGGAGTTCTTCTCGGTGAGCTGGGCGTTGGCCTTGAGCGACTGGTTCTCGAGGATGGTGTCGTCGGCGACGCCGGAAGCGGCGTTCTGCTGGACGTCGTTCTGACCCCAGGAGCCCCACAGCCAGAACTTGTCGCGGATCACCGCGCCACCGGCCTCGAAGCCCATGTCTTCGATCTCGCGGATCTCAGCGCCGATGTAGTTCTCGGTGCAGGAAGCGCTGGTGTCGCCTGCGACGCACTGAGTGCCGCTCAGGTCACCCGCGCTGACGTTGGGCTGCGACTGCTTGATCGCACCGCCGAAGTAGCCGCCGGCCTTGGTGTTGTAGAAGCGAGCCGAACCGCGGAACTCGTTGGAGCCGCGCTTGGTCACGAGGTTGACGGAGACGCCGGCCGTGTTCTTGGTGACGTCGGTACCGCCCGTCGAGAACTGCATCTCGGCGAACTGATCGAAGTCGTAGTAGGTCGGCGAAGCACCGGTGGCGCGCATGTCGGTGATCGACACGCCGTCGACGAGGAAGTCGTTCTGACCGCCCTCGACGCCCTGGGCGCGGAAGGAGGACTGCTGACCGGACTCGTTACCACCGACGTTGACGCGATCGACGAGAACGCCGGGCGTCTGGTTGAGGATGGCCCACGGATCGCGAGCGGTCGGGATCTTCTCGAGCTCGACCTGGCTGATCGAGGTGCCCTGCTGGAGCTTGCGCTCATCGAGCAGCGG
>JBCCLJ010000030.1:0-44478 GCA_039026915.1 Acidobacteriota bacterium | reverse complement strand
TCCGGCTCCGAAAAGAGCTCTGAGCAGCCGGCCTTCGCCGCGCAGTTCGAGCAGGCTCAGCGGAAGACCGAGATCTGCGGGCTCGTTCGAGGTGATGCGGGCGTTCAGGAGGAAGTCCTCCAGGGCCTCGTCGGTCAGCTCCTCCTCACCGACCGGCCAACCCTCTCCGGAGGGAGGTTCGACGGTGACTTCGGCGAAGGCCTTTGCAGTGCCGTCGAAGGACGTAACGACTCCGTTTTCGATGACGAGGGCGCGACCGGGTCGCCCGTAGCCCATGCCGACGTCGATTCGGTGGAGACGGTCGCGGAAACGTGACGTGATGAGCCCGGTGCCCGTCGGTGTGTGGCCGACAACGAAGCCCGTCGCGTCGAGCTTCTCGAGTGCGGCTTCCAGTCCGCGCTCCTCGATACGCTCGTTCTCCAGCGCACTGCCTCGGTACCAGACGGGGCCTCTCAGGGAAAAAGGCAGACCTTCTTCCAGAGCGAGAATCGCCTCTCCGGCCTTGATGGCCCTGCTCGGCGCCCTGGAATCGAACTGCGTGACCTTCTTCGCGGCGCGCCGCAGGTCGATGTGCGCGACCGGCCACTCCGCTTCGGGCGCGAGTCGCTCGGCCTGCACCTGAAAGGACCTCAGGCTCGTCTGCACCCTGCGGTTGATCTCTTCGAGTCCCAGGGTTGCAACCTCGCGGGTGATGCCGGCGTGTACGAAGACGCGTCCATCGATCTTGACGACCGCCGGTTGTTCGATGAGCCAGTCGCCGTATTCGCCACCCGCCGCGAACGCTCGTTTGCGCGCAAAGTAGCCGGGCGGGTAGCGCTCGCTGAAGGTGTCGTTGAGCTCGCGGCGCCCCATGCCGCGTGACGCCACGCTCATTCGGAACTTGCCGAGCTGGCGCTTGCGCTCCTCGGGCGTCTCGTTCTCGGCGAAGGCTGCGAAACCGCCGCGCGTCACGTACTGGAAGTTGGCGACGAGGTTCATCACCTCGTGGTTGCCGAGGAGCACGTGAACGCGTCCGCCCGCTGCTGCCGCCTGGGTCTCCAAGGCGCGGGTCAGGTCGAGGATGGCCCGATCGGCGGGACCGCGATCGATCAGGTCGCCCAGCAGAACGAGGTGCGCCTGGCCGCCCGACCAGCGGGGCGTTCCTGCTTCGTTTACGGTAACGATCTGCGTGCCCTCGAGCAGGGAGAGAAGCTGCCCGTAGTGGCCGTGCACGTCGCCGATCGCCACGACGCGCCCGACGCCGTTCCACGTGTAGGGCGCGCTCTGCGCCAGCGCAGAAGTCGTCAGGAGGAACGCGACCGCAAGTGCAGCGGCTCGTCCCTTCCCTGTGGCGTTTCGTCTCATCTCAATCGAAGCAACGCGGAAGACCCTGCGGGATCTTCCGCGCCCAAAAAGCTCGGCGCTGGGCTCGGCCCTGTGGCCTACCGAGGCTCGAGCACGACGACCGGGATCTCCCGATCGCCCGCCAGCTGCTGGTACTCGTCGTACGGGGGGTAGTCCTGCGCCAGCTGTGCCCACAGATCGACGCGCTCTTCTCCCTCTGCGACGCGGGCGGTGGCCTTCATCTTCCGGCTCGCCACTTGCACGTCGCATTCAGGCCGGGCCTCGAGGTTGAGGAACCAGGCAGGATGAGCGGGTGCTCCGCCTTTCGACGCGATGATCACGTAGTTCTCACCGACCTGCCGGTAGATGAGCGGAATCGGGCGCAGCTGACCCGATTTACGTCCGACGGTGGTCAACAGGAGGGTCGGCAGGAGTCCCTCGCCCCCGCCCAGAGTGGCGTCCCAGTAGTGCGCCTTCTCCGGGTCTTCCTGATAGAGCTTGATGTGGTCCGAGATCCACTGCGGAAGGTAGGAAGGAAGTTCGGTCATGGCGGGCTCTCCGGGTTGACTGAAGAAGGAGCTTAGCCGGTTCCTTCGTTCGGGGGCTCTCGGCGGACGTGTCGGCAGTTCCGAAGTCGTGCGCGGAGGCCGCTTTGCGCCGCCGGCGAGCGTGCGGTGTGTCGGCAGGCGCCTTCGCGACCCGAGCTGCCCGAGAAACCGTGGTTGGTTGCCTGGAGAGGCCTTTTTTCCTTCGCGTCAGGCCGGGCGGCTCAGCAGCAGGCCTCCCAGCCCGGCGAACACCGCGGCGCCTCCGAGCGAGTAGTACACAGCTCTGGGAATCTGAAGATAGGCCTGGTGCCTCGTCGGCCGCCTAGGCCAGCTGTCCGGAAGGGCTCCGACGACCGCCAGGACGATCAGCGCGACCCCCAAGGTGAGCAAGGCAGCGGCAAAGAGCTTCACGGCTCGGTCGGCCTTTCCGCGTCGGAGTCCACAGATCGCGACTCCTGCTGCCGCTGGGCGTCCAGCACGACGCCGGCGATTGCAATGTCTTGCGCGGCGATGCCTGTCAGATCCGCGATCGAGATGTCTTCCAGCGTCGACCGGCCCTCGGCGCGCCCCGCCAGGACGTCTCCCAGTTCGACGACGGTGGCGCGTTCGGTCGACGCGAGCGCGGAGAATTCGCCGTGATCGAGACACTGGTCGAAGCTGTCGGCGACGCGGCATTGCGCGGCGTGGAGGAGCTCGGATGTCAGCTCCTGCTTCCCGGGAGCGTCGGCGCCGACGGCGGTGATCTGCGTGCCGGGTCGTATCCAGTCGCGCAGAACGAGCGGCTCGCGCGCTGCCGTCGTCGTCACCAGGATGTCCGCCGATCGGCAGGCCGCTTCGAGCTCGTCGGCGACAGCGACTCCGCCGACTTCGGCAGCGCAGCGCTCGGCCTTGGCCCGCGAGCGGCCCCAGAGCGTCACGTGAAGCTTCTGCGGTAGCAGTGCGCGATGGGCTTCGATCTGCTGGATTGCCTGGGTGCCGGTACCCACGATCACCAGGCTTCGGGCATCGGGCCGAGCGAGCGCCCTGGAGGCAATGGCGCCGCCGAGCCCGGTACGAACGTCGGTGAGGTGGCCCTCGTCGTGCAGGACGGCCTGCAGCGAGCCGTCGAGCGCCGAGAGCACGAGCGACAGCCCGTTGTTCTTGGGTGTGTGCTCGTTCTGTGGAAAGCCGGTCGCGAGCTTGACGACGAAGACCTCCGCGCCGTGCTGATGGCCGAACTTGATGTGGCAGTCGGCACCCCGTTCGGGAAAGGTGATGTGGCCCACCGGCGGCAGGGTCACTCGCCCCTCGCTCGCCGCGCGGTAGGCGTTCGCCACCGCCTCGGCGGCCGCCTCGAGATCGAGCAGCTGAAGGATCTCGGCCTTGTCGAGTTGGATCATCGCTTTCTCTGAGGACGATTTGATGTGAGCCCCCCGCCGGGCCGCTGCCAGTCTGTCAGTTGGGTTCCTGGGGAGGACGCCGATCGCCTTGCGGAAGCTCCAGCTTCGAGGTTGCCGTCTCTGCCGACCGATCTATAGTGCGAGCACCGACGTACGCAGGCCCAGGGAGCTCCGTCAATGAAAGCGTCCGATCTCATGGTTCAGTGTCTCGAGGCTGAGGGCGTCGAGATGATCTTTGGAGTGCCCGGCGAAGAGAACGCCGACTTCATGCTGTCGCTGGCAGGCTCGGAGAAGATCCGATTCATCCTGACGCGTCACGAGCAGGGCGCTGCATTCATGGCGGAGATCTACGGTCGCCTCACCGGTCAGACAGCCGGCTGCCTCGGCACGCTCGGTCCGGGAGCAACCAACCTGATCACCGGAGTTGCGGACTCGAACATGGATCGCGCGCCCATGCTGGTGCTCACCGGTCAGGGAGCCACCCGGCGCCTGCACAAGGAGTCGCACCAGATCATGGACGTCGTCGAGATGTTCAAGCCGGTGACGAAGTGGGCGACGACGGTACTGAACGCCGACACGATCCCGGAGATCGTGCGCAAGGCGGTGCGCGTCGCACGCACTGAGAAGCCTGGTGCGGTGCACATCGAGCTGCCCGAAGACGTCGCCAAGCACGACTCGGCGGCGAGGCCCCTCGAGCCGCGTCGCTTCCGGCGCGCGGTGATCGACGACAAGATCGCGGACCGCGCCTTCGATGCGATCGCCAGCGCCCAGCGACCCGTGATCGTCGCAGGCAACGGCTGCATTCGGCGTCGCGCCTCGAAGCAGCTGCGGCGCTTCTGCGAGCAGACCGGCATCGGCGTGCTGTCGACCTTCATGGCCAAGGGCGCGGTGGACGTCGACGCCGACTACTGCCTTTACACGATCGGTCTCGGTACCAAGGACCTGCCGACGACCGTCATCGACGACGCCGACCTGGTCATTACCCTCGGCTTCGACATGGTCGAGTACCACCCGTCGCTGTGGAACCCGAGTGGCGACAAGCGGATCGTGCACGCGGACTTCCTCCCCGCCGAGATCGACGAGCACTACCATCCGGAGATCGAGCTCGTCGGTGATCTCGCGCACACTCTCTGGATGCTCAACGAGCGCCTCGCCGAGCGCGGCGTGTCGGAGGTCGACCTCGACGGTCAGCGCGAGATGCGCCGTCGCATGCACGCGGAACTGACGGCTCACGACGACGACGACACCGAGGGGTTCATTCGTCCGCAAAAGGCGCTCGCCGACGCGCGCGCCAACATGGGGCCGCACGACATCCTGCTCTCGGACGTCGGCGCTCACAAGATGTGGATCGCGCGTCACTACCACTGCCACGAGCCCAACACCTGCCTGATTCCGAACGGTTTCTGCTCGATGGGCTTCGCCCTGCCGGGGGCGATCGCAGCGAGCCTGCTCTACCCCGATCGACGCATCCTGGGGATCGCCGGCGACGGCGGCTTCTTGATGAACGTACAGGAGATGGAGACGGCAAAGCGGCTCGGCGTCAGTCCAGTGCTCATGGTCTGGGAGGACGGCGGCTACGGACTCATCTCCTGGAAGCAGGAGGCGGAGTTCGGGCGGCACACGGATCTCGCCTTCACCAATCCGGACTGGCTCGGTCTCGCTCAGGCCTTCGGCTGGAACGGACACCTGGTGACGCGCTCTCGCGATCTCAGTGCGGCGCTCGCCGAGGCCTTCGCAGAGGACGGTCCGAGTCTGGTCGTCGTTCCGATCGACTATCGCGAGAACCTCAAACTGACCGAGCGTCTCGGCGAGCTCGCGGGGACGGCGGCATGAGCGTACCGATCTTTCGTCAGCTGCTCGTCGATCCCCCGGCGCCCGCTGGCGAACGGGACGTCACCGCACCCTACGACGGGGCCGTGCTCGCCAAGGTCGAGACCTCCGAACCCGCGGCGCACGATCAGGCGCTGGCGACGGCCGCTTCGTGGTTCGCCGAACGCGGCAACCGCCTGAACGTGACCGAGCGCTGCGCCGTCCTGCGCCGCGCCGCCGAACTCATGCAGGAGCGCTTCGAGGATCTCGCCGTCGGCGCTGCCGCCGAAGGCGGTAAGCCGTTGGAAGACTCCCGTATCGAGGTCGCCCGCGCCATCGACGGCCTGCACCTGTGCATCGAGACGATCCGCAGCGAGCAGGGCGACGCCATACCGATGGCCGGGACCGCAGCTGGCGAAGGTCGGCTGGCGGTGACGACGCGCGAGCCCATCGGCATCGTCGTCGCGGTGAGCGCCTTCAACCATCCTCTGAATCTGATCGTGCACCAGGTCGGGGCCGCCGTCGCCGCCGGCTGTCCGGTCGTCATCAAACCGGCGGACGACACGCCGCTTTCCTGTCTGCGTTTCGTCGCCATCCTGCACGAGGCGGGGCTGCCGCCTGAGTCCTGTCAGGCGATCGTCTCCGACTCGCTCGAGTCGGCGGAGAAGCTGGTGACCGACGAGCGCGTCGACTTTTTCAGCTTCATCGGCTCGGCACGCGTCGGTTGGATGCTGCGCTCGAAGCTCAGCCCCGGGACCCGCTGCGCGCTCGAGCACGGCGGCGCGGCACCGCTCTTTCTAGCCGAGGACGCCGATCTCGATGTGGCGGTCGAGAGCGTCGCCAAGGGCGGCTTCTACCACGCGGGCCAGGTCTGCGTTTCGGTGCAGCGGGTCTTCGCGGACGCGACGATCGCGCGCCCCTTCGCCGAGCGCCTCGCGACGCGCGCCGGCGCGCTCCGGCTCGGTGATCCGACCGACCCAGCGACCGAAGTCGGTCCGTTGATTCGGCCGCGCGAGGTCGAGCGCGTCGCGCAGTGGGTCGATGAGGCCCTGGCCGCGGGTGCCGAGCGCCTCGTTGGCGGCGAGGCGCTCAGTGATTCGCTCTACCCCTGTACCGTGCTTTACGACCCGCCCGCGGACGCCAAGGTCACGACCCAGGAGATCTTCGGACCGGTGGTCTGCGTCGTTCCCTACGAGGATCTCGACGCGGCGATCGATCAGGCGAACTCCCTGCCGTTCGCCTTCCAGGGAGCGGTCCTCACGGGTTCGGTGGAGACCGCGATGCGCGTCTATCGGCGTCTCGACGCTTCGGCGATCATGGTCAACGATCACACCGCATTTCGCATCGACGGCATGCCCTTCGCCGGTCTGAAGCAGAGCGGTCTCGGCATTGGCGGCATTCCCCACACGATCCGGGACATGAGCTTCGAGAAGATGCTCGTCGTCAAGTCCGAGAACCTGCTCTGATGGCCGCGCGGCGGCCTGCAGGCGATCACCAAACGATTGGCCGCTGGCCTCGCTCTTCGAGGTACTCGTTCGTTCGGCGAAAGTGCCCGTTGCCACGAAAGAACCGGATCGACAGCGGCGACGGGTGGCCCGACTCCAGGACGAGATGTCGGCTCGGGTCGACCACCGTCGTACCCAGGCGCCGTGCGTCCCTTCCCCAGAGTAGGAAGACGAGTCCTTCCCGCCGTTCGTCGAGGACCCCCAGCACTCGTTCGGTGAAGCGCTCCCAGCCGCGCTTCCGGTGCGATCCGGCCGCACCGGATCGAACGGTCAAGACCGAGTTCAGCAGGAAGACGCCCTGATCGCACCAGGAGCTGAGCTCGCCGTGGAGCCGAGGCGGCACGTCGAGTTGATCGGCGATCTCGCGCAGCACGTTGCGCAGGGACGGCGGCATGCGCTGCCCTCGGGGTACGGAGAAGGCCAGGCCGTGGGCTTGGCCAGGCCCGTGGTAGGGGTCCTGCCCCAGAATGACGACGCGGACTCGATCGAGCGGAGTCTTGCGAAAGGCCGTCAGCACCTGACCCTCTGGAGGAAAGATCTCCGCCTGCAAGCGCTCTTCACCGACGAAGCGGAGCAGCTGGGACCAGTAGGGCTTGGCGAGCTCGGGCTGCAGGGCTTCCTGCCAGCAAGCTGGCAGCGGTTCGAACGTCGGGGGCTGCGTGGTGATCATCGGAGCTCCCGCTGCGCGGTCGTCGGTTGGCAGCGAAGGAACACCGTCAGCGCCCCTCACGGATCTTCTGGAGCGCCGCCCGGTAGCTGCGACTGAGCTTGACGCGCGCGCCGCTGCGCAGGAAGAGCTCGACCTCACCGTGAAACCTCGGAGCCATCGACTCGATGCGGTCGATCCGGACGATGGCCGAGCGGTGGACCCGGAGAAAGGCGCGGGCGTCGAGCTCCGCCTCGACCTGCTTGAGAGGGCGGCGCAGCAGGTGGCTTCCGCTCCCGGTGTGCAGACGCACGTAGGCCCCGCTGCCTTCGATCCACTCGACGTCCGCCACCGGGACGACGACGTCGCGAGCGCCGCGCCGCACGACGAAGCGTTGCAGAGGCCTCTCCGTTGCACGTAGCGAGGAGCTTTGCTGGTCGAGAGTGCGAAGGCGAGCGAGAGCCGCTTCGGCCGCCTGCTGGAAGCGTTCCGGGGTGAAGGGTTTGAGCAGATAGTCTGCGGCGCGCACCCCGAAGGCGTCGACCGCATGACTCTCGTGCGCCGTCACGAAGATCAGAGCCTTCGGCGGTTGTTCGAGGCTTTCGAGCACCTCGAAACCGTCGAGCTCGGGCATCTGTACGTCGAGAAAGACGAGATCGGGACTGCGTTCTCGGATCATCGCGACGGCTCGTTCCCCGTCGGCCGCTTCACCGACGAGCTCGAGCTCGGGGTGCGCCTCGGTGAGCCGGACGAGCCGCCGACGGGCCGGCGGCTCGTCATCGACGATGAGCACGCGTGCGGCCGTCACGAGCCCGCTCCGTCAATCCTCCAGGGCAGTCGAATCACGACCAGGACTCCGTCGTCGGGCTCGCTCAGGAGCTTCAGCGAGGCGCAGTTGCCGTAGAGACGGTGCAGTCGCTCCTGGACATTGGCCAGGCCGATTCCCGGCGTGATCGTTCCCCGAGCGGCAAAACCAGGCCCCTCGTCGCGAACGCTCAGCTCCAGCGAGTGCCCGCAGCGTCGCGCTGCGATGCGAACGACGCACGGAGCAGCGTGTCGCATCCCGTGGTGAATCGCGTTCTCGACGATCGGCTGCAGGACCAGTGAGGGAACCACTGCGCCGCGCAGTGAAGGCGGCACGTCGAGAGTCACTCTCAGTTGCTCTTCGTAGCGGGCGCGTTCGACGTCGAGGTAGAGAGACGTCATGGCGATCTCGCGATCGAGAGTCGTCTCGTCCTGTGCTTCGTGTGAGAGAGAGGCTCGGAGTAGCTGGCTGAGGCTGCCGAGTGCTCGCTGTGCAGCCCGCGTGTCTTCGTCGATCAGGGCCGAGAGGGTGTTGAGCGCGTTGAAGAGAAAGTGCGGTCGCAGCTGCGTCTGGAGCGCCGCGAGCCGGGCACGAGCGAACTGCGCATCGCGATCGGCGGCGCGCGCGGCGAACGAGCGCAGTGAGATCGCGAGCAGGACGATCCAGTACAGGAGTTGGGTGGCTGCGCCGACGCCCCAGAAGACGTCGACGGATTGCTCGAGAGCGACGCGTGGGGAGTAGTCGACGGGCAGCAGCCAGGCGACGAGTGCCAGCCACAGATGCTGCAGGAACGCGGCGGCGATGCCGCACCCGAAGTGAATGCAGAGATGCAGGGCGCGCCGCGAGCCATAGAGGGGAAGCCGATGCTCGAGGCGCAGCACGACCAGGGCAAGCGGTAGCCAGCTCCAGCAGAGGGCGGCGACGAACAGAACGTCCACCCCATCGGAGTCCGGCGAGACGAGAGGGCGTCCGACGAGGAGCAGGGCCAGTCCAGCCACCAGGAGGGACGGTGGGCCGAGTCGGAAGAGTGAGCCGCTGGCAGCGGCATCCCCTCGACTCGAAAGAAGGCTGTTCAGCGTTTGAGGCATGCCCTTCGACTATCCCACAAGGCGCTGTGGGTGCCGTGTTGCCCTGAAGCGACCGGGCCTGGCGGCAGGATCAGCTGGCTCGCAGGAGCGCCTGATCTCCTCGAGAGTCCGCTTCGTGCTCCGGAAGACCTCGTTCGCGACGCGGGAGGCGACGAAGCGGTGCGTCCGCAATAGGTTGTCGTCATGCAGTTCGTTCGCCCACTCGAACGAGGCCCCCTTTCGAAGGGCGCCGTGCCGGCCTTCGCCGTGCTGCTCGCCGCCGTTCTCGGGGTCGGCGTGCAGCGGGCGACGGCGCCGGCGGATTCGGACGTCGCCTTGGACGCCGACTTCGTCGAAGAGGAGGTCGAGGTGCGTCACGGCGAGATCGTGCTGGCGGGCACGCTGTCGCTGCCCACGGGCGTCGTTCCCTTCCCCGCCGTGATCTCGATTACCGGCGCCGGCGCACAGGACCGCGACGGCGGGCGCACCGATCCCCTCGAGATCCGCGCGGCTCCTTCTTCGATGGCGCAGAGGGGACTCGCCCTCCTGCGTCTCGACGATCGCGGCACCGGCGGCTCGAACGGGAACAACGACGAGGCTTCGCTCGAGGATCTGGTGGCGGACATCGCCGCCGCAGTCGACTTCCTCCACCGTGATCCGCGCATCGAGGCGAACCGCGTCGGCCTCCTCGGCGCCAGCCTCGGAGGGATCGTCGCCGCGCAGCTGGCCGCTCGGCGCTCCGACATCGCCTTCGTCGTTCTGTACTCCGTGCCCGTTCTGCCGGCTCGCGAGCAGCTCTTGGAGCAGAACGCAGCCCTGTTACGCGTCGACGGGTTGCCGGAGGAAACGGTCGAACGGGTCGTCGAGCAGCTGGCCGAGGGGCTGCGCTGGATCGAAGCCGACGTTCCGGAGTCCGAGCGGCGCCAACGGCTGCGGCCGCTGATCGAGGAGATGCGTCGACTGCAGCGCCAGAGCCCCTTCGACGCCGTCTCGGAGCGTTCGATCGACGTCGAGATCGACGCCATCACGTCGCGCGGCTTTCGCTCGCAGCTCGCGGTCGATCCGCGCGATGCGCTGCGAAAGCTGAAGGCTCCTGTCCTCGGGCTCTACGGATCGCTCGATCTCCAGGTCGAGCCGGCGAGCAATGCGCGGGCACTGCGAGAGGCACTGAGACTCGGCGGCAACGAGGACGCGACAGTCGAGGTGCTGCCGCGACTGAACCATCTGCTGCAGCCGGCCGAGTCGGGACATCCGCGCGAGTACGCGCAGGGGCGTCGATCGCTGGAGGTGCTCGAGCGCACGGCCGACTGGATTGCAGAGCGGGTCGACGGTCGCGGAGGAGGAGACCGATGAGCGCCAGCGCCCTTCGCGCCGTGGGCGTGCGCCGTTCTTTCGGCGGCGTGCGGGCCCTCGACGGCGTCAGCTTCGACGTACCCCGCGGCACGATCGCGGGGCTTCTCGGGCCCAACGGTGCAGGCAAAACGACTCTGCTGCGCATTCTGCTCGGCCTGCTGCGCCCCGACGACGGATCGGTCGAGGTCTTGGGTGAGGGCCTCGAGGGGGGCCGCGCCTCGCCTCTGCTCCGCGTCGGATCTCTCGTCGAGAGCCCGACTCTCTACGACCACTTGACCGGTCGGGAGAATCTCCTGGCATCGTGCTCGCTGCGCGGACGCGCCGCGGCCCGCGCGGACGACTTACTCGAACGGCTCGGCCTGCACGAAGCCGCCGGCCGCCGCGTGGCCGGGTATTCCCTGGGAATGAAGCAGCGCCTCGGGATCGGCCTGGCGCTGCTTGGCGAGCCGGAGCTGCTCCTTCTCGACGAGCCGACGAACGGGCTCGATCCGGCGGGCTTTCAAGAGGTCCGTGCCCTGCTGCGCGACCTTTGCCGCGATCAAGGGGTAACCGTGCTGCTCTCGAGCCATCTGCTGTCGGAAATCGAGCAGCTGGCGAGCCACCTGATCGTGCTCGACCGCGGCCGCCGACGTTTCGAGGGCACCGTCGAGGAGCTGCAGGCCTCGCTGAAGACCCGCACCGAGCTGGGCGTCGATGACCCCGAGAGAGCGGCGGTGGTCTTGGCGAGGAAAGGGTGGTCCTGCGAGGTGGCCTCCGACTCTCTTCTCGTGGCGGCGAGTGGACGTGAGGAACGTGCCTCGGTGTGCAGTGTTCTGGTGAAGTCGGGCTGCGCCGTCCATCAGCTCGTGGAGCGCGCGGCGAGTCTCGAGACCGCGTTTCTCGAGCTCGTGGAGCAGGACGAGGGAGACCCTCGATGAACCGACGTTTCCTGGCGCGGTGCTTGTACGCCGACCTGTTGAAGCTCCGGCGTACTTCGTTGCTGGCGTCCGTCGTCTTGGCGCCTTACCTCGTGACTCTGGTCTTTGCTCTCTTCGCCGCGTTCGACGGTGAGCGCTTCCTGGAGCCGGATCGCGCTTGGAGCTGGCTTGCCGGCTCGAGCCTCCGTCTCTTTTCGTTGATCGTGCTGCCGGTGTGGATCGCTCTGACCGCAGCGCAGCTGGCGGCGATCGAGCACAGGTCGCGCGGCTTCCAGCATCTCTTTGCCTGCGGGCTGCCGCGGGCGCCGATCTACTGGTCCAAGCTCTTCGTGGTCTGGCTTCTCTCCGCGGCGGTGATTCTCGGGCAGGCGATGGCGCTCGTCCTGGCTGGCTGGATTCTGCGCTGGCTGAAACCGGGTCTCGGCTTCGAGAGCGCGGTGCCCTGGTCGCTGTTGGGGGGCGCCGGCTTGACCTTGGCGATGGCGAGTGGGTTCCTGGTCGCTCTGCAGCTCTGGCTGGTCGTCGTGCGTCGCGACGCGGTGGTGCCGATCGCACTCGGGCTCGTCGGCGTCCTGACGGCCGTGTTGCTCAGTGCCCTCGATGCTTCGGCGGCCGCCTTTCATCCTTGGGCTTATCCTTCTCGCGCACTCGGCGCGATCCTCGACGAAGGCAAGAGCTGGCCCTGGGCGTTGGCAGGCGTTGCGGGAGGGCTGGGGCTGACGGGGGTCGCTGCGCTCGACTTCTCGGGTCGCGAAATGCCTTGACCGGCTAGGAACCGCTGCGGAGGGGGCGTCCCTTCAGATCGCGTTTGCCTTCGAGGATGTCGAAGACCTCCTGGATGCGCTTGGCTCGAGTGGGCGACGTCTTCGCCGAAGCGACCCGGTAAGCGAGACCGCGTTGTCTGCCCGGCGTCTGATCTCGCCACAGGTCCGCTGCGCTGGGGTTCGCCTCGAGCGCTCGCTGCAGCTCCTCGGGGAGGCTGACCGCGTTCTGATCGGCGACGTTGAAGCTCACGGTGACCTGTTCACCGACCTTTGCCCCTATCGCCTCGAGGAGCTTTTTGGAGAGCAGCAGATACCAGCGCCCGCGGACCGGCGTCAGTGATGCTTCGAGAGGATGGCCTTCGACCTCGCCCGTGATGCGCAGTCGAGGGTGCTCCCGCAGGGGAAGCTCTGCGACAAGGTCTGCCGGAACGAAGACGACCGTGTAGACGTAGCGATCGCTGCCCACGTCGTGCGTGACGATCGGTGCTTCGAACTGGTGAGAGTAGAAGAGCTCCAAGGAGAAGTCCGGGCGCACCGCGTCACGGTTCGATCTCCTGGCCCATGGCGTATCGCAGCGGCGGCTCGCCGTTCGTCTCGGCCTCGGTCAGGAGCAGGTTGCTTTCCCGGAACTGCGCGGTCCGGTAGATGATCGCTTCATTGAGGTGGAGGGTAAAGTCACCGATGCTCGGGACGCCCTCGTAAACCAGACGTTCCTCGCCCGTGGCACGGTCGATTCGAAGCCAGGAGCCGTCGGCCAGCGCCAGGACGATTCGCTTCTCGTCGAGTGCCCAGCCCAGAGCGGAACGCAGCTTCTCTCCGGCGAGGAACGGTTCCGCCTGCAGAGTCTCGCCGGTCGCAGAGGCCGACAGTGTCCAGAGCCCGGGTTCATCGAATCGATCGAAGATGATCTTGCTCGTCGCCGGATCGATGACCGACCGGTAGCCGCCCTGCCGAGTCACCTGCACCGCCTCCGAAGGAGCGATCAGCTTCGAGTACCAGAGCTGCCAGCTCCCCGACCGATTCGACGTGAAGTAGATGCCCTGGCCGTCCGGCGAGAAGGTGGGGTAGATCTCGTCGTGCTCGCTGCTGCCAACGCTGCGCAGCGACTGGGTGCCGGCGCGGGAGACGAAGACGTCCGAGTGGCCTTCGGGGCGCGAGTCGAAGGCGATCGAGTCACCGTCGGGAGACCAGCTCGGATGAAAGGTCAGCGAACCCTCGAGCCAGGTCTGGCGTTGCGGCGGTGTACCTGCTTCCGAGATCCAGATTTCGGTGCTGCCCGTTCGCGCCGAGGCGAAGGCGACGCGGCCCTCTGGCGAGACCGCGGGCTGTCCATCCCAAGCCGTGGAGCGGAAGAGCGGCTTGGAGCCGTGGTCCTGCGCGACGCGTCGCAGGTCCGCGTCGCCGAAGGTCTCCACGAGCAGGAGTCGACCGCCTCCCGAGGCGAGTCGCAGTGGCGTCGTGATCCCTCGAATGTCCACCGGCATTGCCTTCTCGGTTTCGAGGTCAAAGCGCCAAACCGAAGCATGGGCGACGTCGAATCGGATGAAAGCCAAGCCGCTTTCGGCCGTCCAGGAGAGCCCCGGAATCTTGGATCCCGTTCGAAGGAGGCGTCGCTGCTTGCCGCTCGCCACGTGAAGCAGATGGAGATCACCGATGCCGGCCGCCGCTTGACGAACGAACGCGATGTGCTCGCCGTCTGGAGACCAGGCGGGAAAGCGGTCGCCGTCCGACCACGATGGCGGCGCGGTGATCTGTTCGAGCAGGCCGGAACGATCGAGAAGGTAGAGCCCCGAAGCCGTTTCGGTGTTCCTTCCTCCCGCGAGGGCCACCGTGAGGAGCTCGGCCGTCGGTGACCACGAGAGCCCGAGGATCTTCGCGTCGGTCCAGCTCGCGAGCACCTTCGGGTTGCGGTCGAAGAGCGCTCGCTCCAGGATCTTGCTGGTGCCGCCGTGAGAGCTGACCCAGATCAACGTCTGCTCGTCGCGAGACCAGGTGGGGAAGGACTTTCGGTCGCCGTCAGCTTCTGCGAAGACGACCGGATTGGCTGCATCGACGTCCTGAATCAGGATCTGAGAGGCGCTGGGGCCCTCGCTCATGGGGTAGGAGACGTAGGCGATGCGCCGGCCGTCGCGCGTCAGCGAGGGGTAGTCCTCCCAGCCCGGCTGAAAGGTGAAAGGACGCGCTCTCAGCGTCTGTGCCGGGGCGGCTGAGTCTCGTTCCCAGCGAAGAGCAGCGGCAAAGGAGAAGAGTCCCAGGGTGGCGGCCGCGCACGTCAGCGCTGCCAGAGTCATCGTCCGCAGGCTGAACCTCGCTCTCTTGGGCCCGCGACGGAGGTCGTCGAGCGTCTCGGGCGAGTGGTCGACGGGCGCGATGAGCCGGTATCCCGTCTTCGGAATCGTCTCGACGTATCGAGGCGACCTTGCATCGTCGCCGAGCTCCCGCCGCAGCGTCGCGATCGCCTTGCGCTGGACGTCGTCGCCCAAGACCTGACCACTCCAAACCAAGCGGTTGAGCTCGTCGTGGTCGAACGTGTCTCCGGGGCGCGACGCCAGGATCTGCAGCAGGCGCAGAACGCGCGGTTGCAACCTGCGAGGCTCCTCACCCTCGCGCTCGATGGAGCCGAGCCGGAGGCGGACGAGCCACCGCCCGACACGGAAGGCCTCCGCTGCCGAGCCCTCGGGAGAGGGCGCTGCTTCTCCGGCCACCGAGTTCGCGCTCGGTCGTGCCGTTCGGGAGGGGCTCATGAGTGAATTATAGGGACGAGAAGTGGCGGTCACGCTGCGGTCACGCTCGGGTCACGGCTGCGCCCTCGACGATTTCGCTCTGCAGCGGGCAGGCTTCGGTCGCTGAATGCGGCACGCACTTTCGAGTGCCGCACCAACCGCGTGGGGAGTGCAAACCGTGAGTCATGACAAGAGAGGTCTCGTTCGGCTCCTGATCTTGTGGGCGACGTGTTCGGGCGGCGTGAGCCGGGTCGAACTGCGCGCCGAGGACTGGCCACAGTGGGGCGGTCCCGAGCGCAGCTTCCAGGCTGAGCAAGTGCTCGAAGAGTGGTCTGTGGCGCCGCCGAAGGAACTCTGGCGCAGGCCGCTGGGGGAGGGGTACTCGTCGCTCGTCGGCGACGGGCAGTCTCTCTACGCCACGTTTCGCGAGGGCGATACCGAGAGTGTGGTGCGGATCGACCGTGCCAACGGAAAGATCCTCTGGCAACACGACCGTCCTCAACCAAGGGGGCGGTTCAATGATCGACACGGCTTGGGGCCCAACAGCACGCCGCTGCTCGTTGGCGATCGCCTCTTCGCCGTCTTCAGCGAAGGCCATCTGGTGGCGCTGGATCGAACCACGGGACAACTCGTTTGGCAGAGGTCTCTTTGGGGGGACGCCGGTCCGCCGGAGGCGGGTATTCTGCCGATCTACTCCGCGAGTCCACTCGCGGTCGGCGAAGGGATCGTTCTGCCGCTGGTGGGCGCCGAGACCTCGCCGGCCGCAGGAGTTGCAGCGTTCGATCAGGTCCACGGTCGGCGTCTCTGGCACGCAACCGGTCTGAGGGGGTCGCCCGCGTCGCCTCAGATTCTCGACGTCGCCGGCGAAGAGCACGTTCTCCTCTTTCTTGCGGATCGCGTGGTCGGCCTCGATCCGGCGATCGGCCAGGTTCTCTGGTCGCTCGAGCATCCGAACGCGGGGGGTGCCAACGTCTTGACGCCGGTCATCGGAGAGCGCGGTGCCTTTCTCTTGTCGTCGGGTCCCGACAAGGGCAGTCGAGCCGTCGCCGTGACGGGCTCGAGGAGTAAGGGCTTCGAGGCGGAGGAGCTCTGGTCGAGCCACCGTCTGACGGTTTTCTACTCGAACGCGGTCCTCCATCAGGGCAGCGTCATCGCATCGAACGGCGCCATCGGTCCGTCGATCCTCACCGCCTTCGATCTGCACACAGGGGAGGTTCTCTGGCGCGATCGCCAGGTGTCGCGCTCGAATCTGCTGTCCGTCGGGCGCCGGCTGGTCGCACTGGAGGAAGACGGCCTGCTCCATCTCTTGAATCTCACTCCTGACGGCGTCTCGGTCTCGGGTACCCGGCAGCTCTTCGACGCGCGCTCCTGGACGGCACCGACGCTTCTTGGGCGGAATCTCTACGCACGCAGCCAGACCGAGATCGTGGCGCTCGAGCTGGCGGTCGTCGAGACAGAAAGGGTCGGCCGGCTGGACCCGGGCCCCCCGAGCGGAGGCTGGAGCGGTGAGACCGAGCGCGGCGTCGAGCACTGGCGCTTCGAGGGCAACGTCGCCGTCGCCGCCCTCGACCTCACACAGACGGCCTACCGCGTCTCGTGCGGGGTCGAGACGTGCGATCTGGAGCCGCACTTCGGTCAGCGGAGGAGGAGGTTTCGACGGACCTCGGATGGCTTGCTCGATCTGGAGTCTGGTGTCCGCTACCGAAAGAGCCAAGCAGCGCATCCGGCCACGTCGTTGCAGCCGCTACGCTTCGGGCAACGAAATCCCACCGAGGCCGAGCGGCAGAGCATTGCGGTCGAGTTGAGGGAGCGCGGCGAGCAGGATCAGGCGGCGCGCCGCGGTTTCAACGATCCCTCGGCCGATGCCGAAGCTCTGCGCCGGAAGCTGCGCGAGGTCGACGGTAGCAACCGCCGCTACCTCGTCGGTCTGGTTGGCGATGTCGGCTGGATCGACGCTCCCAGGTTTGGAGAGGAGGCGAGCTTCGCAGCGGGTCTGATCGTCCAGCACAGCACCAATCTCCAGCTGATGCAGGCGGCCCTGCCCGAGATCGAAGCGGCGGCCCTCGAGGGCGGCTCGGGTGAGCAGCGACAGCTCTTCGCCGTTCTGTACGATCGCACGGAGCTGATGCTCGGGCGGCCCCAACGCTACGGCTCTCAGATCGCCGAAGCGGAAGATGGCTCCCTTCGCATCGTCGTGGCGAGCCGAGAGGCAGCGGATCGAGCTCGACAAGAGCTCGGCATCCTGTCGCTCGCGGAGTACGTCGAGTTCTTCCGGGACATCCGCGAAGTGATCGTCGAAGAGCGGTCCGCGGAGCGGCGCTAGGGGCAGGAGTCGAAGGTGTTGAGATCCTGCACCGGCAGCGCCGGCCGGCCGAGGGGGTTGTCGTAGGTACGGGATCGCCCGGTCGCCGTGTCCGTCACGTGCAGGGCGAACTCGACGTCGGTCGTGGCGGCAAACAGGACCCAGTAGCTTTCCAGGCCCGCGACCTGGCAGCCGTCCAGCACCTTGACCAGCATTTCGATGTTCTCGGGACTGAAGAACCAGAAGAGGCCCGAGTGGTCCGACAGGAGGCGGCGGGTTCCGCGCCCGGAGCCCTGCGCGGTTCGCCACGCGACGTCGATACGAAAGCGTCCGCCCACGAGGCAGAGGATCGTCTCGCTCGGGGTGCAGCTCGAGACGACGGCGTCGTTGTCGATCAGTCGGATCTCGGTCGCGCTGCGCGACGGTGTCAGTCGTAGCCCGGGCGACGGGTCCGACAGCTGTACGAAGAAGGACTCTGGGCCCTCGGCCTGTGCATCATCGACGAGCTCCACTTCGATGACCTGAGTCAGCGGGTCGGAGGGAGTGAAGGAGAGCGTGCCGCTCGTGCTGCGGTAGTCCAGGTCTTCGCGGGCGCTCCCGCCGACGGTGCCGTACGCAACGCTGACGGTCTGCGGCGGCGCCGCCGAAAGGCGCACGGTCACGCGCGCTCGGCCGCTCTCTTCGGCAGCGTCCCGCGTCAGCTGGCGCATGTCCACGGCCGGATCGTTCGCGCCGTCGCCGTTCCCCGACGCGAAGCGTTGACGGTAGTAGACGCGCCACAGGCGGTCGGCAAGGGCTCGATAGCCCGTGTCCGTGAGGTGAATGCAGTCCGCCATCGCCTCAGCGGGGCTGGGACGATCGAGATCTCCGGGGAGGCCGATGTCTCCGGGCGCGATGCCCTGCTGGGGGAAGCCGAAGGTCGACTGCATCAGCCCCTCGTGCGAGATCACGACAGCGCGTTCCCGCGCCTCTAGAGCTCGACCCACGCGCGCGCTCAGATCGGCCAGCGCCTGATTGACTCGGCGCACTTCGGGCGAGCCGAGGCTCTCCCAGAGGCCTTCGCAGCCGACCTTTGGGTCCTGGAGATTCAAGTAGTCGTAGAGACTGACGATCACGCGAAGGTCGGAGCGGTGGGCGAGCACGTGGTCGACCACCGCCAGGACGTCGCTGGCGATGCGGTCGAAGAGAGCGGTCTCCTGTGCGGGCGAAAGGCTGGCTGTCCAGCCCTCGAGTCCCTCTCCCAGGAAGTCGTTCCCGCCGATCGTCAGCTGAACCGTGTCGATCGACGGTCGGGCGACGAGAGACGAGGTGATCGTCTGCAGACCTTCGGGCTGCGACCAGCCGCGTGCGGTGGTGCCGCCCAGCGCCGTCTGCTGACCCGAGGCTGTCGTGCTCTGGCCATTGCTCCGGAAGACGGCGTCGAGGGCACGCAGTTCCCATAGCGCTCCGGCCCAGCTGTCGCCGACGATCAGCACGCGCTCGGTGGACCAGAGGGGGGCGGAGCCGACCAAGGGAGTGAGGAGTGTTGCGAGGAGGGCTGCGCGGTACGCTCGTTTCGTCATCATGAATCGTCGCCTCGTTTCGTGGGTCCACGTCGGAGCCTGGTGAGAAGGCCCGTGCTTTGCCTCGACGGGCCTTCTTGCGAAGAAGTAGCCTTGTGGGGAGAGATCCCGTCGGTGCGGTTTCGTCACGCGGGTTCTCTGCGCTCCGCGGGGAATGTTCGTGACGAATTCGCGATTGCGGAGTCTTGTAGGGCGAAGGAGAAACCTCTGACCGAAAGACCGATCGCCGCCGTCCAGCTCGCCGTGCCTCCCGATCCCATTGCCGACCTCGTACGCCAGAGTGCTTCGGGGGACGAGGCGGCGCAGGCGCAGCTGATCGACCAGATTCGGGGGGCTGTTCGCAACGCCGCTCGCCAGGTGGCCAGTCGGCCCGAGGACGTCGAGGATCTGACACAGAACATCTATCTTTCGGTCTTTCGGGGGCTGGCGACCTTTCGGGGCGAAGGCCACTTCTTTGCCTGGCTGAAGATGGTCGCGCGCAACGAGGGGCGCAAGTTCCTGAGGACCCGGCAGCGTCGTGAGGACCCGGTACGCGATGCCGACCGGGAGCCCGATCTCGTCGCAGCGCCACCGGTCGAGGACCGCGTCGGCCACCGTCAGCTCCATGAGGCGTTCCAGAGCCTCCCGTCGGCAGATCGCGAGGCTCTGCAGCTCGTTGCCCTCGAAGGCCTCAGCTACGCGGAAGCCGGCCAGAGGCTCGGCTGCAGCGGGGCGTCCATTCGAGGACGGGTCTATCGGGCCCGCCGCGCCCTACGCCGGCTGACCGATGAATCGCTGCCGGGGCCGGGAGTCGAGCGATGAGCGACAGGAAGGAGCTCCTGCTGGCCCTCGACTGCGAAGCGACGCTCGAGGTCTACTCGGCGGCCCTGGACGGCGAGGCCGGCCTCGAAGAGATCGACGCTGCGGCCGTGCATCTGGCCGGGTGCGCCGACTGCCGCGCCGAGGTCGAGGCGTGGGGCGCGCAGGAAGAGCTGTTGCACTCGCCGCTGCCGCCCGCGGAGCCGATCGAGACCGCCGATCTGCCGACGACCGCGGGCCTTTCTCGACGGATTTCCTCGAGCGGCTGGCTTGCCGCGGCGGCCGTGCTCCTGATCCTGGCGGCTCTCCTTGTCCGGCAAAACCGCTCCTCGGTCGCCGCCGAGGCGCCTACGATCGACAGCGTCGTCGCGGATGTGGACGCTTCGAGCGATCGAGAATCGGTCTTCGAGGAAGACCTCCGGAGGCCGCGCGCCCGCAACCCCTTTCGCACGGCGAGGGCGAACCCTTTCGCCGCGCGTGCTCCGCGTCGCACGGTACGCGGCGGCGTCAGGAATCCCTGGCGCTTCTTGGATTCGTCTGCGGCGGTTCCACTGCAGGGAGAGGTTCCTTGAACATGCCGGTTCAGCTTCCCGCCCGCGAGGGCTCACGGGCCCTCCTGCTTTGGCTCGTGCTCGTCTTCGTTGCCGCCTTGGCGATGGCGCAGGGGCTCGATCCCGAAGAGGAAGCCGAACGGCGTTTCGACGTTCTGAACCGGATCGCCGAGGCGCACTTCGAGAAAGCCTGGCTTCTGCAGGAGGCCGGCCGGAGCGACGAGGCGATCGCCGAGCTCAAGAAGGCCCTGGAGCTTCCTTTTCCGCCAGGGGAGATTTCCGAGGAGCGACGGCTGGGCGTGGTGCTCGCGCTCTGTGAGATGTACCTCGAGCAGGGGCGGCCTCTGGATGCGGCGCGCACCGCGGAGGGCGTGCTCGACGAGTGGCAGGAACAGCCCGCTCGCCTCGCCGAACTGCACATCATTCTCGGCTACGCCTATCGAGCGCTCGAACAGAACGACAAGGCGCTGCGTCACTTCGATCGCGCGATCGAGCTCGGACAGAAGGCTCTCGACGAACCCTGAGCGGAGCTGCGATGCCGCGGATCGTCGAAGTGCGGGGACGGTCGTACGATTGTGATGCCGCTCCCCGTCGGGACGCGTTGTTTTGCATGTGACGATCTTCGAGGCTCGGGATCTTCCTCGATGGTGGCCAAGAGAGGCGACCGCCGATGGAGGAAGACGCGATGCAGCGAGAAGGAACGGAGCCTGGGGCCGCCACTCGAGGAAGTGCAACGTTCGATCGACGTGACCTTCTTGCCGGATCGAGCTTTCTGGCGAGCCTCTTCGGCTCCAGCAGGTCGTTCGCGCAAAGGCCCACGGCCCGCTCCGCTCGACAGGACGCTGCCCGGCTTCTGACCCAGGGCGCCTTTGGCGGCACCGCACTCGAAATCGACGAGGTGGTGCGGCTCGGCGCCGAAGGCTGGCTCGACGCTCAGATACGCCTGCGGCACGAGCCCTTCGTCGACGAGGTCGAGACGCTGCTGCGGAGATACCCCAACGAGGAGCTGCCTTTCGATTGGGCCTGGTGGCGCCGAGCGATGACTGGCCGGGACGTGTTGCGGCAGCGAGTCGCTTTCGTGCTCTCGCAGATCTTCGTCATCTCCCGCCGTTCGGACACGCTCTTCGACGCGTATCTCGGCGTTGCGTCGTACTACGACCTCCTGTCGGTCGGCGCCTTCGGCAACTTCCACGATCTGCTGCGCGGCGTCGCGCTGCACGGCTGCATGGGCGACTACCTCAGTCACCTCAACAACCGCCGCAGCGATCCGTCGCAGAACCGCTTTCCCGACGAGAACTTCGCTCGGGAGGTGATGCAGCTGTTCACGATCGGCCTCTTCGAGCTGAACCCGGACGGTACGCGCCAGCTCGATTCCCAGGGGCAGCCGATTCCCACGTACGACAATCGTCAGATCACCGAAATGGCCAAGGTGTTCACGGGCCTTACTCTGGCTCCCGAGGAGGAAGACGAGCCGATCGAGTTCGGCGGCGTGCATCCGGAGCTCATGGACCGACCGATGGTCATGTTCGAGCCAGAGCACGAGCCGGGTCCGAAGGCTCTGCTCAACGGCTTCGTCGTTCCGGCGGGGCAGCCGGGGATGCAGGACATCGAAGACGCGATCGAGCATCTCTTTCAACATCCCAACGTTGGGCCCTTCATCGGCTCTCATCTGATCCGGTTTCTGGTCACGTCCAATCCGTCACCGGCCTATGTCGAGCGCGTGGCGAGCGCCTTCGACAACAACGGCCGCGGCGTTCGCGGAGACATGGCAGCGGTCGTCAAAGCGGTACTCCTCGATGACGAGGCGCGCGACCCTGCTCGGCTCGAGGATCCCCGGTTCGGCAAAGTCAGAGAGCCGCTCGTGCGCTGGGTGCAGCTCGGTCGAGCGTTCCCGGCGACGAGCCCGAACGGAGGCTTTCGCCACTACGGCGGCGACGCTGCCGATGCGGAGTCCGTCAGCGAGCTGGCGAACTTCGCGCAGTACCCGATGTTCTCACCCAGCGTCTTCAACTTCTTCTCGCCGAGCCATCAGCCCGTCGGTCCGATCGCCGACGCCGACCTGGTCGCGCCGGAGATGGAGATCATCCACTCGTCGACGACGATCTCGACGATCAACCTCTTCCATCGAGCGATCTTGGAGGACGAGTACCTCTTTTCGCACACCGGAGAGCTGACCGATCCGGACCCCGTCTTTCTGGACTTTGGCAGAGAACGCGCGATCGCCGAGCAGAGCCTGACGGCGCTCGTCGACCATCTCGACCTCGTCCTCGCCCACGGCAGTCTTTCGAGCCACACCCGCCGCGTCGTGCTCGAGGCCGTGACCGAGCTCGACGAGGTCGAGGACCAGGTCCGTCTCGCGGTCTACCTGATCACCTGCGCACCCGACTACGTGGTGCAGCGCTGACCCAGCTCCCAGGAGAATGCCCATGAGCTCTACGACCCGCCGCAAGTTTCTCGGCCAGGCCAGCTGCACGGCCGTCGGCGCCACCTCGCTCTTCTCGACTCTGATCAACCTGCGTTCTGCGGGTGCCATCGCTCAGCTGCCGCCGATCCGGCCGCGACGCCGAGCCGTGCAGGGGGACGACTACCGCGCCCTCGTCTGCCTCTTCCTTGCGGGGGGCAACGACTCGTTCAACATGCTCGTTCCGCGAGGAGCAGCGGAGTACGGTGAATACGCCGCCATTCGCGCCGACCTGGCGCTGGCGCGAAGCAGCCTGCTGCCGTTGACGTCGAGTCAGGGCGACGGTCGGAAGTTTGGCGTGCACTCGGCGATGCCCGAGGTTCAGCAGCTCTTCGAGAGCGGTGATCTCGCTTTCGTCGCCAACGTCGGTTCCCTCGTCCAGCCCACGACCAAGGCGGGTATCGAAGCCGGGACCGTGAGGGTCCCCCTGGGTCTCTACTCCCACAGCGACCAGATCGCTCACTGGCAGACGAGCCTGCCGGATCAGCGATCGAGCCTCGGGTGGGCCGGAAGGACGGCCGATCTCCTCCGCTCGTCGAACAGCAACTCGCTGGTGTCGATGAACGTCTCGCTGGGCGGCATGAACGTCTTTCAGTCAGGATCCCGGGTCGTTCCCTACGCCATCCGGTCGAGCGGCAACGGCAGCATCGGCGTCGAGGGATACGGCGACGTCGACCCTTTCAATCGCCTGCGCACCGTGGCCATCGACAGCCTGCTCGATCACCAGTACCAGAATCTGTTCGTGAACTCGTTCGCAGAGCGGGCGCGATCTGCGGTCGACGCCAACGAACGGTTCGCCTCGGCGCTGGGCGGCGTGCAGCCGCTTGCGACGCAGTTCTCAGCGAACGAGGTGTCTCAAAGCTTTCGGATGATCGCCCGGACGATCGCGGCCCGGCAGGCCCTGGGCGTGCGTCGTCAGACCTTCTTCGTTCTCTTCGGAGGCTGGGACCACCACGACGAGGTGCTCAACGCGCAGGCGGCGATGCTGCCGGTCGTCTCCAAGGCGCTGCACGAGTTTCATGGCGCTTTGAACGAGCTGCAAATGCTGAACAACGTCGTCACCTTCACCGCTTCGGACTTCGCGCGCACACTGACGTCCAACGGCCAGGGGTCGGACCACGCGTGGGGCGGCAATCACATGGTGATGGGAGGTCCGGTCGCCGGTCGCAGGATTTACGGCGCCTATCCTCAGCTGTACGCCGGCAACGAGCTCGATATGGGGCGTGGCCGCCTGGTTCCGACGATCTCGTGCGACGAGTACTTCGCCGAGCTCGCGAGTTGGCTGGGCGTCGCGGACAGCGATCTGACGACGGTGCTGCCGAACCTCGGCAGGTTCTACACGCCCGGCTCCACGGCGCCGATCGGTTTCCTTCGGGGCGCTGCCTGAGGCTCGGCCGCTAGCGACCCGTCTGCCGCTCGGCGCACCACCCCGGCGGAGGCTGCGGCGACCTCGACCTGTTCTCTGAGCGCAACGACCCTTCATCCCAGGACGACGCCGGCCTCGACGGCTTCTCACTCGGCGGACGCAGGAGGGTGCCGAGCCGCTCCTCGGTAAGCTGACCGTTCGGGAGCGAAGACGCCGTGGGCTCCATAGGCCTTGTGACGGCCGACGAGCGAAGGGCAACGCCGCATGAGAGTCTTGGGCCCACGACTCTCGCCGGCAGGCGAGCTTCCGTCCTGATCGAACGTGACGGTAGAGCCGTCCGACACCCAAGCCGTCCAGGACACCCGAGGACGTTCACCGAGCTCATCACCTCAAGCGGAACCAACCATGAAAAGAACGCACCCGGGGCCGCATGCCCTGACCCTCGCACTCACGCTCTTCTCCGCACTGGGAGGCCTCAGCGCCAGCAGCGCGGCGCAAACCGTGGACGCGAGCCTCTACCAGACCATGAAGTACCGCAGCATCGGTCCCTTCCGCGGTGGCCGGGTGACGGCCGTCGCCGGCATCGAAGGCGATCCCCTCACGTACTACTTCGGCGCCACCGGCGGCGGCGTCTGGAAGACCAGCAGCGCTGGCGCGACCTGGGACAACGTCTCCGACGGCTTCTTCAACACGACCGGAATCGGTGCGATCGACGTCGCCGACAGCGATCCGAACACGGTCTACGTCGGGACCGGTGAAGGTCCGGTGCGCGGCGTGAAGACCTCTCACGGCGACGGCGTCTACAAGTCCACGGATGCGGGCAAGACCTGGACCCACATGGGCCTGGAAGCGACGCGGCACATCAGCCGTATTCACGTGCACCCGAAGAATCCGGACGTGGTGTACCTGGCGGCCCAGGGCAACCCCTGGGGACCGAACGAGGAGCGCGGCATCTACAAGACCACCGACGGCGGCGAGACCTGGGAGAAGGTCCTCTATGTCAACGAAGACTCGGGCTTCGCCGACATGAGCATGGACGCCGAAGACCCGAACTTCCTCATGGCGACGAGCTGGGACTTCCGTCGCCGTCCCTGGGTGGTCAAGAGCGGTGGCCCGGGAAGTCGTGTCTACAAGACCACCGACGGCGGGGAGACCTGGAAAGAGATCACCGAGGGCCTTCCGGAGCTCAAGGGCAAGATGGGCATCTCCATCTCGCCGGCCAACCAGAAGATCGTCTATGCCGCGATCGAGGCGAAGGACGGCCAGGGCGGCGTGTACCGCTCCGACGACAGGGGCGAGACCTTCCGGCAGGTCAGCGATGACCCGAATACCTGGGCCCGCGCCTGGTACTACATGCACATCACCGCCGATCCGAACGACGAGGACGAGGTGTGGGTCATGAACGGCGTCCTGATCAAGTCGATCGACGGCGGCAAGAACTGGAAGACCATCGACGCACCGCACGTCGACCATCACGCGATCTGGATCAACCCCTCGAACAGCGACGTTCTGATCAACGGCAACGACGGTGGCGCGAACGTCTCGATGGACGGCGCGCAGACCTGGTCGACGCAGATGAACCAGCCGACGGGCCAGTTCTACCGCGTGATCACCGACAACGAGTATCCCTACCGCATCTACTCGGCGCAGCAGGATTCGAACGGCATCACCATCGCCAGTCAGAGCATGGGCGGTGGCTTTCAGGGTAGCGGCATCGGCACCAAGCACTGGTGGTCGATCGGTTCCGGCGAAAGCGCGACGATCGCGTTCGACAAGGACGATCCCAAGTACGTGTACACGACCTTCTTCGCCAGCATGCTCGGCGAATGGAACCGCGACACGCGTCAGTACCGCAACGTTCGCCCCTACCCCGAGCGCGTCACCGGCGAGCAGCCCAAAAACCTCAAGTACCGGGCCAACTGGAACGGACCGGTAATCGTCTCTCCACACAACCCGGACCAGATCTACTACGGGTCCCAGTACCTCATGGGGTCGACGGATCGCGGCGTGACCTGGGAAGTCCTCAGCGAAGACCTGACGCGCAACAACAAGGACCAGCAGGGCGAGGGTGGCTACCCGATCTCCAACGAGCAGATCACGGCCGAGAGCTACAACAACCTCTTCGTCATCGCGGAGAGTCCGCTCACCGAGGGGCTCATCTGGACCGGTTCCGACGACGGCCTCGTGCACCTCACTCGCGACGGCGGCAAGACCTGGGAGAACGTGACGCCAAGCAAGATGGCCGAGGGCATCGTCAACGTCATCGACGTGTCTCCTCACGATCCGGGAACGGCCTACTTCGCCCGCGCGGGTTACAAGATGAACGACTTCACGCCGAGCATCTACAAGACCGACGACTACGGCCGCAGCTGGAAGAAGATCGTCAAGGGACTGCCCGAGGACACCTTCGCGCGCAGCATTCGCGTCGACCCGAAGCGTCCCGGCCTGTTGTATGCCGGTACGGAAACCGGGGTGTTCGTCTCGTTCGACGACGGCGACAACTGGCAGAGCCTCCAGCTCAACCTGCCCGAGGTGCCGATCACCGACCTGTACGTCCAGCAGGACGATCTCGTGGTGTCCACCCAGGGCCGCTCCCTCTGGATCCTCGACGACCTGACGCCGCTGCAGCAGCTCTCAGACGGGCTGCCGGAGGGGGACGCGGTGCTGCTCAAGCCGCGCGATCCCGTGCGCAACATCACCAACGGCTACCCGGACTCCGGACCGGGCAAGAATCCGCCTCCGGGCCTGCAGGTGCACTACGTCCTCAACGCGGAAGTCGACGCGCCGATTCAGTTCGACATCGTCAACGCGGAGGGCGAAGTGGTCTACACGGATCGCTCGGATCTCGAGGGCACGATCTGCGGCCGCGGCCAGGCGGAGATTCCAAGGCCCAAGACCATCGCCAAGGAGCTGGGAGACAACACCTGGCAGTGGCGCCTGCAGATGGATGAGTTCGAGTGCCTGCCGGAGATCTATCGCGTCTCGGGAAGCATGGACGCCTATACCGCAGCTCCCGGCGAGTACACGGTGAGTATGAGTATCGGCGACGCGGTGCAGGAGCAACCGTTCCGCATTCGCGTCGATCCGCGCCTGGGGGGTGACACACCGGAGAACCTGGCGGAGTACGCGGCGATGGACGAGCTCTCCGCGTCGCTGATGAGCGCCGCGGATGCGATGAGCCAGGGCGTGAAGGACCTGCGCCTCGTCAAGAAACAGATCGAGCTCATGAGAGAGCTTGGGCCGCCGGAGTCCGTTGCGACTCAGGCGGAAGAGCTCGAGAACGGCATCGACGAGTGGATCAGCCTGATCCTGCAGAAGGAGCTCAAGACCTTCCAGCATGTGTACCAGCATGAGGGCCGGCTGCTGATCAAGATCAAGGATCTGCTCGGTCGGATGCACGGTGGAGACATCCCGCTGACGAACGGCTTCCGGGACGTCACCCGGGATTATCTGCAGGTCTGGGAGGGCTACCGCGAGCAGCTCGAGCGCATCAAGGACGAAGAAATCCCGGCCTTCAACGCGTCGGCGGAAGAGTCTGGCGCTCCCACACTGAGGATTCCCTGAGCGCGCCAGCCGGCGGTGGCGACCGCCGCCGGCACGGCTCATCGCTGACGTCCTCTGGGTTCGTCGCCCGAAGATCACGCCTGACCCCTGGGGTAGGGTGCGGCGATGAGCTCCGCCCTGGAAGACGCAGAACGACTCCACCGCGAGTGCCTCGTCGTCGACGGCCATTCGGACATCCTGATCCCGGTGACCGAAGGCAAGACGACGCTGGATCAGCGCTTCGATCTGCCCGACCCGGCGACGTGGCAGCCGCCCGTCGGCTTCGATATCGGCCCGCTCGCCGACTTCGGCATGACGGCGCACACCGCCTGGTTCGGCTGCGCCGGTCAGTACGACCTGCCGCGCTGGCGTGAAGGCGGCGTGACGGCGCAGGTTTGCGCCATCTATCTCGACGACGACAAGCTGACGAATCCGTTCCACCGCGGCATGGAGATGACGTGGCATCTCCATCACGAGATCGAGCGCGTCGACGATCTGATGCTGGCGACGACGGTCGAGCAGATCCGTCGTGCGAAGGCCGAAGGCAAAGTGGCGATCGTCTTTTCGTTCGAAGGCTGCGAGGCGCTCGGCGCCGAAGCGCGCTTCCTCGACCTCTACTACAAGCTCGGCCTGCGCATCGTCAGCCTGACCCACACCCGTCGCAATCTGTTCGCCGACGGCTGCTGGGCGGCAGAGCAGCAGGGCGGTCTCACCTCGGCCGGCTTCGCGCTCGTCGACCGACTCGAGCAGCTCCGTATCGTCGTCGACCTGGTGCATATCGGCGAGCGCGGTTACTGGGAGATTCTCGAGCGCGTGTCGCGCCCGGTGGTCCTCTCGCACAGCACGCCGACGATGTTCCCCAACAGCGACAAGTCGACGTGGCTTGGAGGCGGCGTGCTTCCGCGACCGCGCCTCGAGGTGCCGCGAGACCGCAAGGTACTGGAAGCGCTCGCCGCGAACGGCGGTGTTCTTGGCGTCATCCACGTCGCTCATCGCAACCTCGACGATGTGGTGCGCGACATCGAGACGGCGCTCGACGTCATGGGCGACGACCACGTTGGACTCGGCAGCGACCACTACGGTGCCGATCTGGCGCCCGAGGGGCTCGAGCACATCGGCCGGCTGCCGACGCTCACCGAGGAGCTGCTGCGGCGCGGCCACAGCGACGAGATGGTGCGCAAGTTCCTGGGCGAGAACTACCTCAGAGTGTTCGAGCAGAACTGGGGCGCCTGAGTGGTCGCCGGGACGATCTGGCCCTGGTGCTGGGAAGCCTGAGGGCGTGAGTCTTCCTCTGATCTCGGCAGAGAACCACTTCGCCGTTGCGGGGGTGCTCTTCGCGGTCGTCGCGTTCGCCCTTTGGCTCGAACGCTTTGCCTGGGCGAAGAAGATCTCGGCGGCGTTCCTGGTCATCGGCATTCCGGCCGTTCTCTCGAACGCGAGACTGATTCCGCAGCAGGCCCCGGCCTACGACTTCATCTCGACGTACTTCGTTCTGGCCGCGATCCCCCTGCTCCTCTTCAAGGCGGACCTGCGGCGGATCTTCCGGGAGACGGGGCGCTTGATGTTCGGCTTCCTTCTCGCCGTTCTGGGCACGGTTGCGGGAGCCGCTTGTGCGGTGCTCTTGATCCCCATCGGTGAGGACGCGGCCGCTGCGGGGGCCTCGATCGCGGGCGGCTACATCGGCGGCAGCCTGAACTTCATCGCCGTCTCACAGAGCGTCGGCCTCGATGATCCGAGCCGTCTCGCCACGGTGCTCGGCGCCGAAGCGTCAGCAGGACTCCTGTACTTCGCCTTCTTGACGCTCGTACCGAGGTTCGCTTGGTTCCGGCGACGCCTCGAGAAGTGGGACGAGACCCACGGGAGGCTCCCGAAGGCCGAAGGCAGCGAGGAGGCGGTTGCAGACGGCGCTCCGACGCTCTTCGATCTCTCGGCGGCGCTGGGCGGCAGCCTGCTGCTCTGCGCTCTCGGTCTCTGGACGGCGGAGGCGGTCGGGCTGCCGAGCTACGGCATCCTCTTCGTCACCCTGCTCGCGGTCCTTGCGGCCAACGTCATCCCTCGGCAGCTGGCAAAGCTCCGCGGTGATCAGGAGACCGCGCTCCTCCTCATGTACGTCTTCTTCGCTGTCTTCGGAGCCGGCGCCGACGTGTTGACGATGCTGCGCGAGGCGCCCGTTCTCCTCGCCTTCGCCTTCACCGTCGTGACCGTGCACTTCGTCGTCGCCTTCGGTCTCGGGCGGCTACTGCGGCTCGATCCCCGAGACACGTTGATCGGCTCGAACGCCTGCCTCCTCGGGCCGCCGACCGCTGCGACCCAGGCGATGGCCGAGGGCTGGAGCGAGTTGGTGACACCAGGAGTCCTCGCCGGACTCTTCGGCTACGTCATCGGCAACTTCCTCGGCGTCGGCCTCTTTCTGGCTCTGGCTGCGTAGGGACCGGCCGGGGCTTCCCCGGCCCTGCACAAGGCTTCGTCGAGACGATTCTCGTGGGTCATGGTTTGACAGGTTCCACCTAAGTAGGTACGATCGTACCGTTTAGTGGGCAAGAACAGTACGAACGAACTGTATGAGAACGGTGCGTTCGGCGAGGAAGGAAGTTCTCCGTGCCGGCATCAGAGCAGCTCTCCACGGTCCAAGTTTCGGCGAAGGGGACTCAGCGCCGATCGCTCGAGACGCGGCGAAAGATCGTTGTTGCGGCTCTCGAAGACTTTTCGCGTCGTGGTTTCGAGGGGGCCTCGACGCGGTCGATCGCTGCGCTCGCTGGAGTTGCCCTGGCCCGAGTGACGTACCACTTCGAGAGCAAGGAGGCCCTGTGGAAGGCGGTCGCGGGGCATGTCTTCGAGCTGCTCGAGAAGCGTCTGACGAGTCGCGCCGAAGGCCTAGCCGGAGTGGACGACGGAACGAAGATGCGCCTCTTGCTCCGTGAGTGGATCACGTTCACGGCAGATCATCCGCAGCTCCATCGCTTCATGCAGCAAGAGACCATGAGTCGCACGGAGCGGCTCGAGTGGCTCGTCGACAAGCACGTGCGTCCGCGTTTCCTCGAGCTGCAAGAGCAGTTCTTGGACGGTGAAGACGGACTGCGTCTGAGGGCGCCTTTGCGCACGGCCCATCCCGGCCATCTCTACTACCTGTTGATCGGCGCCGCAGCGACGCCGTACGCAGCCGCCGACGAGTTCGAGCTGCTGACCGGTGTGGCGCCCGACGCCGGGGGCCTGGTCGAGCAGCATGTCGATCTCGTGCTGGCGCTGTTCTTCGAAGACGCTTCGACCAAGGAGGAAGGCTGACATGGGAAGTCCACTGGTTCGATTCGCGAAGGACAGCAGGGCAGCGTGGGGAGTTCTCGAGGGCGACGCTGTGCACGAGTTGACGGCGTCGCATGAATCGCTTGGAAGGCTTCTGGAAGATCCCAGCGCACTCGACTCCTACGGCGTCGACGGGAGGCCGCTGGCGGAGCTGGAGCTCCTCAGCCCGGTGACCGCGCCCTGCCAGATCGTCTGCCAGGGGCTCAACTACTCGTCGCACCGGCAGGAGGCGGGCCAGCAGCAGGCGCGTGCGCCCTTCAACATGATCTTCAGCAAGCCGGCGTCGACCCTCTCCGGGCCCGACCAGGACGTTGTCAGACCTCCCGGGGTGAAGCTGCTCGACTACGAGCTCGAGCTCGGACTCGTCGTCGGACGTTCGATCACCGGTCCCACCGAGATCACCAACGACAATCTGCACGAGTACGTGGCCGGCGTCGTGCTCACCAACGACGTCTCGGCGCGCGACGTGCAGATTCCTCAACAGCAGTGGTTCAAGGGCAAGGGCTATCGGACCTTCTGCCCGACGGGGCCCGTCCTCTACCTGCTCGAGGAGGGCGACGTGCCGAGGGTGCTCGATCTCGACGTCGAGCTGCGGGTGAACGGCGAGCTGCGTCAGAAAGCGAACACGTCGCAGCTCCTCTACGGTCCCGCCGAGACCCTGACCGAGCTCTCAGGACTGATGGACCTGCACCCGGGCGACCTCGTCCAGACCGGAACTCCAGGCGGTGTGGCGCTCAAGGCGCCGTCGGCAGCGCAGCAGCGCATCGCCAGGGCGCTGTTCAGTGAAAAGAAGATCTTCGAGATGTTCGTGGAGCGACAGGCGTCGAACCCGGACTACCTGAAGGACGGCGACGTGATGGAGCTGCGGGCGACGAGCTCCGACGGCGTCGTCGACCTGGGCGTCATGCGCACGCGCGTCGTGCCTGAAGGAGGTTCACCATGAACCGCGAGACCCGCTTCGTCGGGCACATTCCTGTGATGGTCAACGACATCGACGAGACCCGCGACTTCTACGAGCGCGTTCTGGGTCTGCGCAACTCGGGCACGGCGCCGGTGGGGGAGGGCGCGATCAACGTCATGTCGCGAACGGCGATCTGCTTCATGAGCTGCGGCACGATGCATCACGACTTCGCCTGCTTTCAGGAGCACGACAGGGACTGGAAGGTGGTGCGCGTCACCGAAGACGACTTTCACCACCTCTCCTTCACTCTGCAGGACGACCTCGATCTCGACTGGTTCAAGCAGCACCTCGCGAGCCTCGACGTCGAGTTCAGCGAGGGCGCGGCGATGCCCGATCCCACCGGAACGTTCGGTGTCGGCAACAGCGTGCACTTCCGTGATCCCAATGGCCACTTCGTCGAGGTGCACTCTGTCGACGTCGCAAGCGCTGCAAAGGAGAGTGCCGATGCCTCCTAAGCCCAGTCGCGCCGAGGCCTTTGGCGCCAAGCTGATCAAGCTCCGTTGGTTTCGCAAGCGCCTCGTGAGCCGGGCCGACATTCCCGCCGACGTTCGGACGCGCTACGCACGTCCCACGGAGAAGAACGAGGGCCAAAAGGCCTTCGTGCGAGGTACCAAGAATGCCTGTCTCTACGTGACGGACCTGGACCGCTCCCAGGAGTTCTTCGAAAAGACGGTGGGGCTCAAGCACCTCGCGACGGGTGAGCTCGTCGACCACCCTTACAAGGAGGGGCGCAAGGTCCGCGTGCGCGCCCTGGGCTTCGGCCAAACGCCCGATCTCCTCCTGGCGCAGCAGTTCGACAGCGACGGCAAGGTGGTGCCTGTACAGCGTCACGGTCTGCACCACGTCGCGTTCTGGATCGAGTCGAGCACCCACATCAACGACTTCACCAAAGAGCTCAAGCGCAAGGGCTACCAGCCGAGTTACGGACCCGTGAAGCACTACGGCGGTCGCGGTGGAGACGGCGGCTGGGGTGGAAACCGCGCCGTCTATCTGCACGATCCCGACGGGCACTTCATCGAGTACCACAACGAGATGGATGCATTCGGGACCCGGTACGACTGACGTTCCTTGCGGCGACTGTTCGGTCGAGACCGAGCGCAGAGCGGGCGCGCCTTGCCGCCTCGCCGGAACCTCGAGCCGCAGTGGAAGGAGTACGGAGCCAGGTCTGTCCGCTGGGCAGAATCTCCGCAGCTTCTCGGTGGTTCTGGGTGAGCAGTCCAGGCAGCGCAAGATTCTGAAAGCGGGGCAGGCTCGAGTGTGATGGCCTCGTTGAAAACAGAAGTAGCGGAGACATCATGATCACGAACGCAGCACCAGGGGCAGTCGACGGCGGAGCAAAACGACCGGGACCGCTGAGGCCTTGGTCAAAGGAGACCTGGGGGACAAGATTCTGGGCGAGACTGGTTGCGATCACCGGCGCGGGCCTCGTGGCCTGCTCCGCGCTCGCACAGTCTTCAGGCACGGCGGAGCCCGCCGCACTGCCGAACTGCAGTTCGGCGGAGCATCATCAGTTCGACTTTTGGGCGGGCAGCTGGGACGTCGTCAACCAGGGCAACCCGAGCGCTCCTCCGGCCCGCAACGAGATCGAGCTCATGCACGACGGTTGCGTCGTTCGCGAGACGTATCGAGCCGGTGCCTTCTCCGGCTCGAGTCTCTCGTTTTACGACCGGCAGGACGGCAAGTGGCATCAGACATGGATCGACTTCACCGGTTCTTCGCTCTTTCTCGAGGGCGGGCTCGACGACGAAGGGCGCATGGTGATGTCCCGCACAAGGCCGGACGGCACCCTCGATCGCATTACCTGGACGCCGAACTCCGACGGTACCGTCAGACAGCACTGGCAGGTTTCTTCCGACGAGGGGAAGACCTGGAGCGATGCGTTCGACGGCCTGTACAAGCCGCGCAGCGCTCTCAGCGGTCGCTGAGGCGAGGGCCTAGCTCCTTCGGCCGCCGTGAACGCTGAACGGATTCGTACCGAAGAACTGCTTGAAGCGCGTCGAGAAGTGGCTCGGCGAGGAGAAGCCCAGCTCCATGGCGATCTCCGTCACTGACCGGTCGCCGTTCAGGAGCCGATCGTAGGCAGCCCGCAGCTGCAACTCGGTACGCTTCTCCAGAACCGTGCGGCCGCGACGGCGACGGTAGGTGTGAGCGAGGTGGAACTTGGAAATGCCCACGGCCCGCGCGACGCGGTCCAGATCCGGAGCCTCGGAGAAGTACGCCGCCAGGAAGTCGTCTGCGGCTTGGGCGATTCGATCTGCTGCGGCGCCTCGCGAGCACCGGTCCTTCCCTTCCTTGCCGAGAACCTCCGACAGGAGTCCCAGCAGCGGCTCTTCCAGCTCGGCAGGGTCGGGCGCTTCTGTAAGGAGCCTGGTAGCGATCGCTCGCTCGCGCCGAAAGTGACCCCGCGAACAGCGCAGCTCGGCGCGCTCGAAGCGCATACCGCTCGGGCTGGGGCGCGCGACGGAGCGTGGCGTACCGATCTCGTCCAAGAGGTCGTCGGCGAGCCAGTACCAGAAGCACTCGTCCCCCGCCGGGTCGAGCGGCTGCCGTCGGTACTGCGAGTCGGGGTTGTGAAGCACGACCTTGGTCGCATCGGCGAGCTGATACGTGTTGCCTCGAAAGAGGCCGACACAGCGGCGGGGAAAAACGATCGCCAGGTGACCGGGAGCGTCGGAGCGAGAGAAGAGGGGAGAGCTCGGCTCCGCGCGGAACTGACCAATCTGCCAGTCTCGGGTTGTCGCCAGGGCCTGGGCGCGGCGGCGCTCGGCGGGAGGTGGGACATCGTGCTGCAAGTAGTTCATCGACAGACGGGCTGTGGGTCTACGGTAACTCTCATGGCTTGAGCCACGGATGCCGGACCCACTCGAAACTACTTCTGCGATGGCGTTCACGGGATCTGACGGGGCGGGGCCGAGGTCCGGAGACGACGAAGTGCAGGAAGCCGAAGTGCGGCGCTCGCGGTGCCGGTTCGTGGTCGAGAGAGTGGCACGGGGCTATACTCGCAGAACGCGGCAAGTCCGGTGGTTTCCACCCTGACCCGTTCGCCTGAGCCTTTGGATCGGCGACGGAAGGGTGCGGCACCGCTTTCCCCATCGCTTGGCAGTCCCCCCGCCGTTCCCCATGTCTCTCGAGATCTCGACTTCCTCTCCGACCTCCCGCCAGGTTTCCGGCCTGACTCTGAGTCAAGCTCAGATCTGGATCGGTCAGCAGCTGGCCCGCCAGGCACCGGTGTACAACACACCGTTTCTGTTCCGCATCGGCGGCGAGATCTGCACCGGCCGTTTTCGCGAGGCCTTCGATCGTGCCGTGCGCAACTGCGATTCGCTGCGGCGTACCTTTCACGACACGCCTGACGGCGTGCAGTCTCGCGAAGGACAGGGCCCTGAGCTCGAGATCCTCGACTACAGCGATCACGAAGAGCCCTTCGCCGAAGCTCGCTTGGCGCTCCAGGCGAGATGCCAGCGGAGCTTTTCTCTGGATCGGTGTCTGGTGGACTCCGCGCTCGTACGTTTGGGTCCGGAGGATTTCCTCTGGTTCGTCAACCAGCATCACCTCGTCACCGATGCCCAGGCCACGGCACTCTTTTACCAGCAGGTGGAGCAGTGCTACCGCGATCTCGCCAAGGACCAGTCGACCGCAGCTCCTCCGTCTTTTGCCGCTTGGATCCTCGCGGAGAACGAGCAGCGCGAGCGTCTCTCTAGAGAGACCGAAGATCACTGGCGCCAACGGGTGACGGTGCCGGCCCGCCTCTACGGGCGGGAGAATGCGACTGGATCCTCGGCCTCGACTCGCCTCGAGATCGATCTGGGAACGGCGCGTACCGAAGCGATCCGTGAGCTTGCGTCGAGCCCGGAGCTCCGGTCTTTTTCGCCCGATCTCTCCGCTTTCAACCTGTTTGCGGCGGTCGCCTTTGCCTACCTTCACCGAGTGACCGGGGAGCGGAGAGTCACCTTCGGTTCTCCTGCCAGTCAGCGGTCGACGGCGGCTCTCCGCGAGACTGTGGGGTTGATGGTCGAGCTTTTCCCTCTGGCTCTCGAACTGCCCGAGAGAGCGACCTGGCTCGACCTGCTGAATCTGACCCAGAGCGAGTCCTTCGGCTTTCTGCGCAACGCGCGCCCGGGCGCCGGGGAGGCGACAGGGCGCAGTTTTCATTTCGTTCTCAACTACATTACCGCCAGCGTCTCAACCTTCGACGGCCACCCGGTCGACGTCGAGTGGCTCCACCCCGGCCACTGCGATCCGAGCCACCACCTCCGCATTCAGGTGCATGACTTCGGCAACACCGGCAGCCTGCGTCTGATTTTCGACATGAACGACGAGGTCGTGCCCGAGAGCCAGCGCGCCTGGGTGAAGCATCACTTCCTCGCCCTGATCGACGCCTTCCTTGCAGACCGAACCGGTTGCATCGAAGACGTCGCTCTTCTGCATCCGGAGGAAGAGGAGTGGCTCCTGGGCTCCGACCCCTTCGTGGAGGCGCCCGAAGGCCACCTCGTCGACGCTTTGGCGCATGTCGTCGAGAGGCAGCCGGAATCACCGGCGCTTGCCGATGAGACCGAGGCACTGACCTACCGCGACCTCGACGTACGCTCGAGCAGGCTGGCCGGTGCTCTCGTTGGCCGTGGAGTCTCGAAGGGCGACATCGTTGCGCTGCGCGCCGACCGGAGTGCTGCCAGTATCGTCGGTCTTTTGGGCATCTTGAAGGCCGGTGCTTCCTACCTGCCCTTCGACCCCGAGCATCCCGCGGATCGCCTGTCTCTCATTCTCGACGAGGCGGGAGTCGAGGTGTCGGTCGGTGATCCTTCGATTCTCGAGTGGCAGGGCGTCGTGGTGGATCCGGCGTTGCGATCCAGCGACGATCCTGTGGGCCTCGACGTTCTCCCTGCCATCGCACAGTCACTCTCCGGGTCGGACGTCGCCTACGTGCTCTACACCTCGGGTTCGACCGGTCGACCCAAGGGGGTCAGGGTCGAGCATCGCAACGTACTGCTGCTCGTCGAAGGACTGCGCCAGCGCATCTACTCGACCGAGGTCGAACGGGGCCGTGTCGCCCTACTTGCTCCCCTCGTCTTCGACGCTTCGGTGCAGCAGGTCTTCGCGGCTCTCTTGCTCGGGCACGAGCTCGTCATGGTGCCGGCCGAGGTGAGGCGCAGCGGATCGGACCTTCTCGACTTCTTTCATCGCCGGCAGATCGATGTTGCCGACGGCACGCCGGCACACATCTCCCTACTCGAGAAAGCCTCGAGCGCGCAGCAGGACCCTCGGGTCTCTCACTTTGTCATTGGTGGCGAGGCGCTGCGACCCAGCGTCGTTCAGGGTTTCTACGATCGCTATCCCGCGTCGCAATGCCGTATCACCAACGTCTACGGCCCGACCGAGTGCTGCGTCGACTCGACGTCCTTCACTCTCACTCGGGAGGCGGCCCAAACGCTCGGCAAGAGCACGCCCATCGGACGGGCGATGCCTGGCGAGCGCGTCTACGTGATGGCAGGAAGCGCTCTGCAGCCGCTTGGAGCGCCGGGCGAGCTTTGTATCTCGGGGGGAGGTGTCTCCCGCGGCTATGTGCGCGCTACAGAGCCGCGGGAGGGGCGTCGCGAGCCCTTCGGGGAGGACCCTTTCCGGAGCGGGCAGCGCATGTATCGCACCGGCGACTTGGTGCGTTTTCAGCGCAGCGGCGAGATCGAGTTCATCGGTCGCCAGGACGCCCAGGTCAAGGTGCGGGGCTATCGCATCGAACTAGGCGAGGTCGAAAGTGCCCTACGGTCGTACACAGTACCTGCCCGCGATCCCCTCCAGGTCATCGCTGATCGTCCCGTTCTCGCGGACGTGCGCCGCTGCGTCCGCTGCGTTCTCAGCGAGAACTACCCCGGTATCTCCTTCGACGATGCCGGAGTGTGCAACGTCTGTAGCGACTTCGAGCGCTACCGACCTCTGGCGGACGAGTACTTCCGCCCTTTCATCGAGCTCGAGGAAGAGCTCCGGCAGACCGATCCCGACGCCGAGTACGACTGCATGCTGCTCTACAGCGGCGGCAAGGACAGCTCGTACGTACTGCATCGTCTCGTCGAGATGGGTCAGCGAGTGCTTGCGTACACCTTCGACAACGGCTTCATCTCGGCGTCCGCCTTCCGCAACATCGAGCGGCAGACCAAAGCGCTGGGGGTGGAGTCCATCATCTCCAAGACACCGCGGATGGACGCGATCTTCGTCGAGAGTCTGCTCAACGATCAGACCGTCTGTTCGGGCTGCTTTCGAGCCCTGACGACGATCAGCACTCGTCTCGCCGCGGACCGCGGGATCACCAAGGTTCTCACCGGCCTTTCCCGCGGGCAGATCTACGAGACCAAAATCGACGGGCTCTTCCGGTCGGGCACGACGGTGGTCGAAGAGGTCGAGAGCAAGCTCCGTGACTTCCGCCGGATCTATCACGCGCAGCAGGACCGCACGTCGCGCCTGCTGGGCGAGTCGATCGAGGATGTCGATCTCGATCAGATTCACTTCATCGACTTCTTTCGCTACGACGCCACACCGACGGCCGAGGTCAAGGCTTACCTTGCCGAGCGAGACAGCTACTGGAGCGAGCCGAAAGACACCGGCTTCTGTTCCTCGAACTGCATGATGAACGACATCGGCATCTGCGTGCACTCGAAGGAGCGCGGCTACCACAACTACGAGGCGCCCCTGAGCTGGGACGTCCGCTTGGGCATCGTGGATCGCGCGGACGCGTTGGAAGAGGTGCGAAGCCCGGTGGAGTTGGGCCGCATCAATCGGGTCCTCGGCAAGATCGGCTACTTGGAAAAGACCATCGACGACGTGGTCGTCGGCGTAGAGGCGACGGGCGTCGAAGGGGATGGAGTACTCGCTGCGTACTTCACATCCTCGCATGAGCTCGACGGCTCGGAGCTTCGACAGCATCTGGCGTCGAAGCTACCGGCCTACATGATTCCGCAGCGGCTCGTCCAGGTGCCGCAGATTCCGCTGACGCGGAACGGAAAGGTGGACTGGAGCGCACTCCGGGCGCTTTCCGCCGAGCGCGGCAACGCTGAGCAGCCCTTCGTCGAACCCGACGGACCCGTGCAAGAGGTCGTGGCGACCGTGTGGAGCGACTCCCTGCGGCTCGAGCGCGTTGGAGCACTCGACAGCTTCTTCAGCCTCGGCGGTACCTCGCTCGCCTCGGTCGAGGTCATGGCCAAACTGTGCGACGAGTTTGGTCTGGAGTTGCCGCTGACGATGCTCTTCGACCACTCGACCGTGCAGGAGCTCTCCAGAGTCATCGAGGAAGAGCTGCTGGCGGACTTCGACGAGGTCGAGGCTTCTTCTTGATCCGGCGGGCACTGAGTTGCCGCTGGGAAGCTCCGAAGGAGCCCGGCAGCCGGGATCGGGTCGGTTCCACGGCGACCGGGCTCTGCCTCACGACACGTTGTTCACCCACCCGCCGTCGACGACCAGCTCCTCACCGGTAATGAAGCGAGCGCCGCTGCCGAGCAGGAAGCTCGTGGCCTCCGCAATGTCGTCGGGAGATCCGAAGCGCTTCAGCGGCACGCGGCTTACGACCTGGCCGGCGAAGGCGTCGAGCTGCTCCTGGTCCATTCCCAGCTTGCCGTAGAGCGGTGTCTCGATGGGACCTGGCGCGACCGCGGTCACGCGGATGTCCTTCTCGGCCAGCTCGATGGAGAGCGAGCGGACGATGGAGCGGAGCGCTCCCTTCGTGCCGCCGTAGGCGGCCGCGGTCCCCATACCCATGGCGTGCACCATGGAGGTATTGAAGACCAGGGCACTTCCCGGGTTGAGGATCGGCACCAGCTGCTGAGCCAAAAAGAAGGGGCCTTTGACGTTGATGTCGAACAGAGCGTTGAACTGCGCCTCGGTCCACGTTTCAAGTGGCGCGAACGGTGCCACCCCCGCGTTGATGAAGGCCCCATCGAGCTTTCCGTACCTGTTCTTGAGGTGATGTACGAGGCGGCCGATCGCTGCAAGGTCGCCGGCGTCAGAGGCGACGTACTCGATGCTGGCGGGCCCTGTGCTCTTCGCGGCGTCTAGTGTCTCCTGTGATCGTCCGGTGGCGATGACTCTGGCACCCGCTTCGGCCAGGTGTCGCGCGGTCGCAGCTCCAATACCGGTCGTTCCGCCGGTGACGAGGTAGATCTTGTTCGTGTGCGTGGTCATGTTGCTTTTCCTTTGGGTTGTGACCGGTTTTAAGACCGATCGGTCGTAAATGGTGCAAAAAAAGGGCGCGCCCCTAAGCGGCGGCGATGGAGCAGAGCGCTTTCTCTACCGTTTCGCGACCGTGATCGTGGCTCATGCCGAGCTTGGCTCGGACCTGCAGTCCGTAGGTGGTCGTGCTCATCCAGCGAGCTCCGCTCCGTGGATCCACGGTGGAAGCCAAGCTGCGGTCCGCGATGCCTCGAGCGATGCACTCTTCATAGAGCTTCTCCATGCTTCGCTCGTGGTCCCGCAGGATCTTGCGGACCTCTGCGTTGTGAGGAGCGAGTTCCACTGCACTGTTGACGGCCATGCAGCCGGTGCGCACGCCCTGTGCCAGCGTGGGTCGTGCGTTTTCGAGGAGCCAACTGCGCAGCCCCTCGTAGCCACTGTCCGCGCGACTCAAGCAGTTCCGCAGGTCTTGACGCCCGCGCTCCAGGTATCGACGAAGAGCCTTCAGGAAGAGCTGCTCCTTGTCGCCGAAGGCCTGATATAGGCTGCCTTTGGCCAGGCCGGTCGCTTGCAGAAGGTGACTCATCGTCGTTGCTTCGAAGCCTTGGACCCAAAACAAGGACATGACTCGCTCGAGGACTTCGTCTTCGTCGAATTCGCGTGGGCGGCCCATGGAGAAACGATAGTCATTTGCGACCGATCGGTCAAGAAAAATTCCTAGACCTCCATCACCGAACGAGGATGGTCCAGCAAGCGCGCCGAAGGCTCTCCGAATCAGTCGAGCTGCCACTCGGGAAACGGGTCTGGAAAGAGCTCGCTCCAGGTCCGCTCGTCGGTGTCGAGCTCTTCGTCGGTCAGCAGGCACTCGTCGAACATCGCGGTGAGCCCCTCGACGTCCATGTTGCGGCCGATCAGAACGATCTCCTGACGACAGTCGCCGTTGTTTTCGTCCCAGACCCGCTCGATGTGGTCGATCTCGTCGGGCCAGTGGCTGCGGGGCACCGCTGCCCAGAAGAGTCCGCCGCAGTCGTGCTGTTTCACTGAGCCGGCCTGCGACCAATAGCCCGACATCATGAGGCGGGTCGCCAGCCAGAAGACGCCCTTCGAGCGAATGACCCCAGGCCATTCGCGCTGGAGAACGTCGTGGAAACGCTGCGGGTGAAACGGGATGCGGCTCTCGTAAACGAAGTTGCTGATCCCGTACTCCTCGGTCTCGGGAGTCTGCTCGACGAGCGAGTGGAGCCAGCCGTCGTGCTGGGTCGCACGCTCCGCGTCGTACCTTCCGGTGCCGAGCACCTCTTTCAGCGGAATCTCCGAGTTCACGGTGTCGTGGATCACGGCTTGGGGGTTCAGGGCGCGGACCATTCCGTGGACCCTGTGCAGCTCCTCGGGCGAAACGAGGTCGGTCTTGTTGACGAGGATGACGTCGGCGAAGTCGATCTGGTCGGTCAGCAGGTCGACGATCGTGCGCTCGTCCTCTTCGCCGACGGCCTGGCCTCGATCGGTGAGCTGCTCGGTCGTCGAGTAGTCGCGCAGAAAGTTCGGCGCATCGACGACGGTGACCATCGTGTCGATGGCGGCGATGTCGCCCAGCGAGTCGCCGTACTCGTCCTCGAAGGTGAAGGTCTCGGCGACGGGCATCGGCTCGGAAACCCCCGTCGACTCGATGACGAGGTGGTCGAAACGGTGCTCCCGCGCGAGCTTGCCGACTTCGTGCAGCAGGTCCTCACGCAGAGTGCAGCAGATGCAGCCGTTCGACATCTCGACGACCTGCTCTTCGGTGTGCGAGAGCGCGGCGTCGCCGTTGCGGACCACGTCCGCATCGATGTTGACCTCGGACATGTCATTGACGATGACGGCGACCTTGCGTCCCTCGCGGTTGCGCAGGACATGGTTGAGCAGAGTGGTCTTACCCGAGCCGAGGAAGCCGGAGAGGACGGTGACGGGGAGCTTGGCGGGAGTCGTCATGAGTCTTCCCCTTCGCAGTAGGTGGATTCCATGAGGTCGAGGCACTCGATCCAGAAGCCGGCGTTCATCGAGTCGTAGCGAGTGGTCTCTGGTCCGGTGACCGTGGTGAAGAGGATGTTGCTGGGCTCTTCGACGAGCTCTTCGAAGAGGCGGTCGAGGCAATAGCTGTGGATCTCGTCGCGGGCGCCCGGAACGGGGATGCCGGGGCGGTTCTTTGCGTGCTCGCGCAGGGCGCCGAGGACGGCGCGCAAGTCTGCTGGGCCGAGGTCGATCTCCATGCGCGCGCACGCACGCCGATGATCTTCGACGATCGCCGCGAGCCTCTTGATGACGCGCTGCGCCTCGCCCTTACGGTCTTTGATCTCCTGCTCCGATTCCGGCGTTGAGGGGATCTCCGTTCCCAGGTCGAAGAGGCGGCGCACACTGCCTGGGCGATCCTTGCGTTTCATCTGCGGTTCCTTGTGCGAGTGAGCTGTTCGAAGAGAGTTCGGGGCGCCCGGAGCAACAGCACCTGCTTCGATCGAAGGTCCATGGCCGACACGAGTCGGGTCGCTAACCGGTCGCGGACGCGAGTCCGCGTGGATCGAGGTTGGTCTCTTCGAGTGTCTCCATCCGGAGAGCCTCTTCGAGGCTGACTGGCCCAGCGCTCTGGTCCGCTTCTGGGCTGCGGATCACGCGTTCGGCGGCCATCCGTGCGCCGCTGAGATTGCGCGAAGCGGGTCCAATCTCGAGCTCTGCGAGAGGTCCGGTCACGAACAGTCCCGCTCGCCATCGAAGGTAGCGGTCGACGATTGGGAAGCCGTCTTCTGCGGTCGGCAGCTGGAGAGCTTCGATCGTCTCGTCGATGAGTCTGCCTCCCGGTCGCTCGGGCTCGAAGCCCGTCGCCAGGACGATTGTGTTGGCTTGCAGTGTCTTCGTTTGCTCGCAGAACTGGAGAACGAGCTCTCCTGTCACCTCGTAGGCGCCTTCGTCGAGCTCGACCGAACGCAGGAGTAGCTCGAGCTGGTCGCCTCGCGCGCCGCGCCGCAGGCTCTCGATGTCGCCCATCTCGAGAGCAATGCTCTGCTCCTTGAGAATCGCTTTCTGCAGACGGTCGCTGACCTCCGCGGCCATCGTGCCTCGGTGACGAGCGTTCTGGATGATGGCTCGTCGCCGGGTGTAGCAAGACTCCTTCTGATAGCCCTTGAGCAGCAGCGGACCGAGCCAGCCAGGATCGCTGTCGAAGTCCTCTCTCTTGAGGAAGTGCCGAGAGACGAGTGTGATTCGGCGGTGCGGGTTGGTCTGCAGAAGCGCTAGCGCGAGCTGCGCCGCGGAGATTCCTGCTCCGACGATCGCGACGTCGTCGTCCTTGGCGATCCGCTCGCGCTCGAAGCTATGGTCAAAGATGTGGAACAGGTCGCCACGTTCCTTGCCGTCTCTAAAGTCGGCGGCCCAGTCCGGCCAGTTCGGTTGATCTCCAGCACCGAGGGCGAGTACGACATTCCGTGCCTCGATCGAGTCTCTCGCTTCGGTCTGCACGCAATAGCAACCGTCGGAATCCTCGATGGAGATCGCCCGAGCCGATCTCCAACGACGCATCAGATCGTTGGATTCGATGAGGGACTGCACGTGGTGCATGAAGAGCCGAAGCGACGGACGGCAGTAGGGCGGGATGAAGTCGGCTTCGTCAGAAGCCGCGCTCTGCTTTGCCTCGAGGAAGGCCTCTGTCTCGGCATGGCGCCCGAGCGCCAGGGGGTCGACATCGAGGCTGTGAACCGATGGCGAGCGCAGGTGGAGCATCCCGGTGTTCTTCGTGCAGTGGCTCCAGTGCGCCAGAGGTTCCGAGTGTGGGTCCAGGATCGCGAGGCCCTGATGGCGGACGCCTCGGTCGAGGAGGCGGCAGGCCATGTGGACCCCGTGGGGGCCACCGCCGATGATCAGCCAGTCCAGCATGGTCCGTTCGTGAGTAGCGAAGCGCGGCGCACAGGATCCGCTCAGGACGAGGAGCGCCCCGCCACGGAGCAGACTGCCGGGATCCGGTGGATCGGATCTCGGTCGCGAGTGAGCCGCCGAAAGCTCTAGGGTTCGGGTGAGGCGAGGGCCGCAGACGGTTCGCTGCGACCAGCGCTGGAGGTGTTGTCGTGATATTGCAGATGCAAACTGCTTGCAAGAAAGTACACGGAGTGGTCCGCATGTGCAAGGAAATCTGCGCCGCCGGCCGGCGACGGTCAGCAAAAGCGTCTGCTGGGCCCGGCTCGCGATCCGGGTACGAAGCTCACTGGATCGGGGACCTGTTGCGGCCCCTCCGCTCAGCGCTGCCGAGCCTGTAGAGCAGCTCGGGTCTCTTTGGAGCGCTTGGCGTTGCCGTCCCGCGTCAGGTAGGCGTCCGCCAGCTGGTCCAGCTGTCGGTCGGTGAGGCCTTCGAGATCAGGCAGCTGGGCCGCGCCGACGAGCAGGTCCGAGTTGGCCTCGGAGGTGTTGGCGTAGAGATGCAGCGGTGCGGAGTACTCGATGCGCATGTTGTCGTCGGTATTGCGCTCGACGCCCTTCGCGAGTCGCCGGATCTCGACCTCGTCGAAGAGCTCGAGGGCCAAAACCTGGGCCTCACCGAGCACCAGCTCGCGCCGCAGCTGCGCCACCGGCTCGGGACGGGACCATAGCGTGGAGCTGACGCGCTCCCAGCTGAGGTCGAGCGGA